>JADFOP010000031.1 GCA_022562795.1 Nitrospinota bacterium | reverse complement strand
TCTCCAACGAACAATTGACCACCAAGGTCCGCAAGGCCCTTGGAAGGGCCGGCAAGCTCGGTGCGTTGGCTGCCAGCGCACCGGCACGGCCGACCAACACCGGCATGGCTAACGATTCCTTGGCTGCGTTGACGGGCGGTAAGGCTGAAGTCATCAAACCGGCATCTGCTGCGGCGGCCGTGTCACCGGCGCCCGGTTTCGCCGCGCCGCTCGTGCAGCCGGGCGCAGCCAAACCAACAGCAGCCAGTGGCGGTCGCGGCCAAGGCCAGCTGCGCCTGGCGAGCGGGACGCTTGCGTGCGTCATCAAGGCCCTCAGTCTCAAAGAGGGGCTGCTAGTGGTCAGGCGCGGTGAGACGCTACCGCAGGTGCTGGAGAGCGCAGTGCTCGATCTGGAGCAGGGCGAAGGCGGGGAGGTGGCACGCCTCAATGGCTATCTGCACGCGGTCGCAGCGCTGGAACCCAAGCCGGACAGTGAGTGGCTGCAATTGACCTTTCGCTTCGTCGATCGCGATCCGCAAAAGCTCGATTACCTGTCCCGGCTGATCGCTCGGGGTACCGCTCAGCGCCACTTCGTGCCGGGCGCCTAGCTGTTTCCAAGGCAGCCGGGGTAGAACAGCGAAGCGACCGACCGTCTGGAAAGGCCGATGGCGCGATGAACCATTTCACAGGCTGACAGTCGGTGGCTCGCGCATCTACCGCTGCGCTGCTAGTCTGCAGCCCTCTGAATACATAACCACATGAAGTCTGCCGTTATGTTGGGGCGCACCTTTCTTGCTCTTGGGTTGTTCTGGCTGGCCATGCCTGCCTCGGCCCTCACCATCTACAAGTACACCGACGCCAACGGCGTGGTCACCTACAGCGACCAGGCTGCACCGGGTGCGCGCGTGTTCACCTTCAGTGATCGAATGGTCGAGAAGCTCGACACCCAGGTAAAGCTGGAAACCCGCAAGCATGCCGGCGGCGAAACCCTCGTGGTGCGCAACGACCTGTTCGCCCCGGTCGATGTGGAGCTCAAACTGACTGGCGTGCAGAACGCCGTCGGCGCACCGGACAAGCCAATCCGCTGGGTGCTGCCGCCGCGCAGCCAGATCCGCCTGGCGACCCTGGCCCCACTCGACCCTTCCAAGCCGCTGAAATACACCCCCAAGCTGCGCCACGCGCTGGGCGAGAGCTGGCGGATCACCCCGGCGCTGCGTGTCTCCAGCGGCGATACGGCGCGTGAACTGGCGCTGGCCGGCGGGGGGGTCTACACCACGCACGCCATCACCGACCACGTGACGACCAACGCCCACGTCATCGAGCACCTCTTGCCCGTCCGCATCGAGGCCGCCGACGGCCGTATCCGCTGCCGCCCGGCCTCCGGAGGTCCTCCGTCGTGAACGCCACTCCCCTGGACGCTTTCGTCGTGGTCCTTGTCGAGCCCCAAGGCCCGGCCAATGTGGGCTCGGTTGCCCGCGCGATGAAGAACATGGGATTCGGCCGTCTTCGGCTCGTTAACCCTGGCGAGTGGTACGGCCCCGAGGCCCGGAAGATGTCCATGAAGGGCCGGGACGTGCTAGAGGCCGCCGAGCTTTTCGAGAGCTTGGCCGATGCGGTGGCCGACTGCGGACATGTTGTGGCAACGACCCGACGAGGCGGGCCCATGCGCTCCGCAGCGAAGCCGCCCCGCGAGCTAGCCCGCGACTGGATCGCCGTTGGAGCGGCCAGCCGGGTCGCCCTGGTCTTCGGGCCCGAGGACCGGGGGCTCTCCAACCAGGAATTGTCCCTCTGCCAGGGCATATGCACGATCCCGGCCGAGCCGTCCGTAAGCTCCCTCAACCTGGCCCAGGCGGTCCTCATCGTCTGCTACGAGTGCTACTTGGCCTCCGAGGGGAGCGGGCCTCCCGGGGGGGCGACGCCGCTGGCCTCCCACGCGGACCTAGAGGCCATGTACGAGCAAATGCGCCCCGAGCTCGAACGGATAGGCTTCCTCCAGGGCTCTCACGCCGATCACATCATGTTTGCGCTACGCCAGATGTTCGGCAGGGCTGGCTTGACCGATCGGGAAGTCCGCATCATTAGGGGCATCTTCCAGCAGATGCGGTGGTACATCGAGGAGGGCTCCTTACGGGAGCGGTCCCCAGCCACACCGCCGACCGAGGGGTGAATCCCCCTTCCGCCCCACAAAAAAGCCCGGGCCAGCCAGAGCTGCCCGGGCCTACGTAATTCCAAATGGGAAAGAAGCTCTAGAGCGTCCCGCCACTCACGGTGTGGGTGGCTCCGGGTGTGAGCACAACCACTTCAAAGTCCATTCCTTCGACCAGCCCCTGGAACTCTTCAGGCGTCCCCGTAAGGAGCCCGAAAGTGCCGTAGTGCATGGGGATGACCAGCTTTGGCTTCAACAGCTTACAGGCGTAGGCGGCCTCTCGGGGCCCCATGGTGAACCGATCCCCAATGGGGAGCAGAGTGATGGCGGGCTCGTACAGCTCGCTGATGAGGGCCATGTCGGAAAAGACGCCCGTATCCCCGGCGTGGTAGAGCTTTAGGCCCGTCTCAAGCTCCACGACAAGGCCCGCCGGCTCGCCGCCGTATATGAGTCGGCCGTCGTCGTCCAAGAGCCCGGCGCTGTGCTGGGCTTCCACCATCGTCACCTTGATCCCCCCCACCTCCACCGTGCCGCTCTTGCCCATCGGGTTACAGTTTTCCACCCCCTTGGCCTCCAACCACTGGGAGATCTCGAAAATCGCGACCACCTGAGGACCATGGGCCTGGGCGAGGGCCACGGCGTCGCCCATGTGGTCGAAGTGGGCGTGGGTGATGAGCATGATGTCGATGGCATCGAAGGACTTGGCCTCCTCGGGGCAGGCCGGGTTGCCCTCGACCCACGGGTCGATGAGCACCGTCTTGCCGCCTGGGGTGGTGAGGGTGAAGGTGGAGTGGCCTAGCCACGTGATGGCGAGATCGCCGGTCGGTGCCATGAGGCGTTCCTCCTCTATCGTTGATTGGTATCGTGGGACGGTGTGGTTGATGCGCAGGTCACCCTACCACAGCAAAAGCTGGCCCTCAAGGGTCCTCGGCGGCAAAGAGGGGCTTAAGCAGGGTGAAGAAGGCGACCGCTTCGTCGAGTACTCTTCGTTCGGAAACGATCGGATCGTCGAACGGCAACACCCGCATGAGCTTTAGAAAAGGGCACCGAGCGAGCAGCACGGAGGCGGCCTCGCGATGGCCCTCCTCAATGGGCATGACGTTGCCCGGCTCCGCCCGCCAGTCCCAGAGGTCCTCGCTCTGGGCGATTAAGAGCCCTTGGGCTGAAAAGGCATCCCAGGCCTCCAAGAGACGCTCGGTATGGAGAGCCATGGTCGGGCCTTGGGAGATGAAGGCGAAGAAGATGTAGTGGCCCCACCAGGCCATCCAGCGGAAGGTAAACGTGGCATCGCGTGAGAAGTGCTTCGGCATGTCAAGGTACACATAAGGGAGGTCCCTGTAGTACTCGCCCCCGGCCAGCTGTCCGACGGCGGTATCGACCCCGTCAGGGACGAGCCAGCCTGCAGAGTCTTCGCACAGAGGCAGGAGCTCTTCTCTGAGGGCGCTCATAAGGCCGCGGAGCTTCTCCCGTATGGCTTTCCGGGTGTAAAAGAAGTCCCTTTCCTGAAGATGGGCGAGCTCTTCGTCGGAGAATTGGACGGGATCGGCAGGCACGGGATTAGGTGGTTAAATGACGAGAGGGGCGGAGCGCAGGATTTTGGAAGAGCGCTCTAAGTTGCCGGTGGGGGGAAAGGTGGCGGGTAGCGACCAGAATGAGTCTGCCAAATTGCATCTTTTCCCTTGTAAGTTCGTTAAAAGAAAGTGCATGTGGGGGTCTTGACATCTCTATGTAAGATACCATATTGTATTTGTAGGCATACGATATTGATTATCAATATCAATTAGCTTCGGTTGATTTCGAACCCATAATATAACAGCTAGCCCAGTGATGGCGCTAGAGGAAAAGTAAGTGTGTCGATTGTTGCCCAGACAATTGATTATGAGAATCAATAACAAGCTCACTCCGCTTCACAGGCCATGAGGCCGAGCAGGGACGAAAGGAGCGCATTTATGAATGTGAGAGTACTGCGCGTTGTGGCGGGAGCGATTGCGTTGTGTTTCGCCGCACTGGCGGGGGTGGGGCTCGCCCCGAAGATGGCTCAGGCGAAAAAGGACCTAGTGGTTTACTCCGCTCGCAAAGAGAATTTAATTCGCCCCACCATTCAGGCATTTCAAGATGAGACAGGGATAACGGTCACACTGCTGACGGGGAAAGCTGGAGAGCTGGCCCGCCGGATCGAAATCGAGCAGGGCGATCCACTGGGTGATGTTTTCGTAGGAACAGCAGCCGGAATTGCAGAACTGCTCAGGCGCAAAGGGCTCCTGGCCCTCTATGATTCCCCGCACCTCGGGGCGGTTCCCTCCGAGTTCAGGGCCTCCGACGGCTCCTGGGTGGGAGTCACCGGCCGGGTCCGGGTGATTCTGTATAACAAGGACTTGTTGAAGGGCATCGACCTCCCCACATCCTTCTTCGAGCTGACCGACCCGAAGTGGAAAGGGAAAGTGGCTTTGGCCTCCATGGCAGAGCGGACCACAGTGAGCTGGTTGGCGGCCATCATGGCCCTGAAAGGCGAGGACTTTACCACGAAGTACGTACGCGCCTTGAAGGCCAACGGCCTCAAGGTATTGAAAAACAACACCGAAGTGCGCCGTGCCGTGGCCAGGGGGGAGTACCCATTGGGGATTACCAACCACTACTACTACATGATCCATCTTGATGAAGACCCAGAAAGCCCCATAGGAATTCTCTACCCCGACCAGGGGGCGGGACAGATGGGTACTCCGATGGCGACCATCACCGCGGCCATCATCCGGGGCGCCGCTCACATGAACGAGGCCACGCGGTTCATAGACTTCCTACTCCAGCCCAGAGGGAACCTGCTGCTCGTGAAAGGAAAGTATGAGATCCCTCTCCTGAACGGCGTGCGGCCCGTCGGCGAGGAAAAAGGGGTGAAGGGCCTCGGAGAGTTCAAGCGGGCCCCCGTGACCCAGGCGCGGATGGCCGATTTCGAACCCATAGTGGAGAAGCGATTTGGAGCGCTCCTTATCCCTTAGGACGGCCCTCCGACTCCAAGGATTTCTGGAGGGGGACCGCCTCAGGCACCTCTCGGGCTTCGCTCTGACGGGAGTCGTGGCGACCACCATCTTGGGGCCCCTGGCGTTTCTGGCCTGGAAGGGTCTCGGCCTAGGGCTTGGGGAATTCTTTACCAGGATGGGTGAGCTCGGCCTTCACCGGATCGTTGCTCGGGTCTGCGTTTTGGCCGTCATCACCACAGGGTTGGCCCTGGTGTGGGCGGTTCCGATGGCTTGGATCACTGCCAGGACCGATCTGCCCGGAAGAGGGCTAATCCACTGGCTCGCACCCCTTCCTTTAGCGATCCCCCCTTATATTGGGGCCCTGGTCTATCAAATCCTCCTGGCTCCGACGGGCTTCGTCAACCACTTGGTGGCCAGATTGGCGGGCCAGCAGCCCTCTAAACTCCAAGTGTTTAACATCTACAGCCTCTGGGGAGCCGCTTGGGTCTTGAGCCTCTTCACCTACCCGTATATCTACCTGCTTGTGCGAGCGGGTCTGGATCGAGCCAACCCCGCCTTAGAGGAGGTGGCCCAGGCCGCCGGGATGGGCCGATGGGAGGTCGCGCGCCGCGTCATCCTTCCCCTGCTCCGCCCCGCGCTCCTCGCCGGTAGTCTCATGGTCTTTCTGTACAGCTGGGCCGATTTCGGGGTGGTCTCTCTGCTGCGGGTCCGAACGCTTACATCTGTTATTTACGACTTTGTTCAGGGGACGATGGATTGGACGATTCCGGCGGGGCTCTCGGTGGTGTTGGTCGTCATGACCGTTGGTATCCTACTTGTTCAGCTTAAATTTCTGGGTCGGGCCAGGTACACCCAAGTCACCGCCAGAAGCAGGCCCCCAGAGCGCATTCCCCTTGGGAGGGGGGCTCGCAGTATCGCTTACTGCTTCGTGGCTCTGGTACTTAGCTGCTCCTTCTTTCTTCCCTTGCTGGTTCTGGCTCTCCAGGCATCCCGAATCGGCGCGAGCGAGATCGTCTCCTTGCTGAGCTTCGAATGGAGAGTGATACTGAACTCCCTCTGGATGGCCGCCCTCGGGGCGAGTTTGGCACTGCTCCTCGCCCTAGCCGTCGGGTGGTTTCAGGAGCGCCGACGCCGGGGCTGGGGGGCCTCCACGCTCTTTCAGGTCGGCTACGCGATCCCCGGCACCGCCTTAGGCCTGGGCATGGTGGGGTTCTTTCACACCGCCCTGCCTTGGGTCTATGCTTCGCCGCTGGTTGTGGCCTTAGGATACGTCATCCTCTTCACCACCCCGGCATTTCAATCGGTCAAGGCGGCGCTCGAGCAGCTTCCCCTCTCTCTCGAGGAGGCGGCCCGGGGTTTCGGACGGGGGCCGCTTAGAACCTTCTGGGAGGTTATCCTCCCGCTTATCCGGCCGGGCCTTTTGGGGGGATGGGTCTTGGTATTCATCCTCTCCATGCGGGAGCTGGCGGCGACCCTCATCGTCCGTCCTCCCGGTTTCGACACGCTGCCTGTACGAATTTGGATATACACGATGGACATCGGACCGGAGCCCCGCGCAGCCGCTCTGGCCTTGACATTGGTGGGCCTCGTGGCGGTGCCGTGGCTTCTCCTATCGCTGTGGCGCCCCAGGGACATCGCCTGGAGTTCTTAAGGGGGAATAGATGAGCCTCCTTCGCCTCGAAGGGCTGACAAAACGATACGCCCCGAACGACCCTCCCGCAGTGGACGGCCTCACCCTCAGCGTGGAGAAGGGGGAGATCGTGGCCCTCGTGGGCCCCAGCGGATGCGGGAAAACCACCACGTTACGCCTCATCGCTGGATTTGAGGTGCCTTGTGCCGGGACGGTAGAGGTGGAGGGTAAGGTCCTAGCCGATGGAAAAACCTTCGTGCCGCCGGAGCGACGCGGGGTCGGGATAGTCTTTCAGGACTTGGCCCTCTTCCCTCACCTGACCGTCGAGGAGAACATCGCGTTCGGCCTCCGGAGGCTCGACTCCGAGACCAAGACCCAGCGCGTCCAAGCGATAATTGAGAAGGTGGAGCTTGGCTCATTTGCAAAACGGTACCCTCACGAGCTCTCAGGCGGTCAGCAACAGCGGGTGGCTCTAGCCAGGGCCCTCGCCCCACAGCCTTCAATCCTGCTCTTGGACGAGCCGATGGGCGCCATCGAGGCCCGGCTCAAAAAAGAGATGATCATCGAGCTCAAGGTGCTCCAGCGCCAGCTCGGCGTGGCGACCCTCTACATCACCCACGACCGCGCCGAGGCCATGAAGGTCGCCGACCGGCTTGCCGTCATGAAGGATGGGCGGCTCGAACAGGTCGGCCGCCCGGAAGTCGTCTACCGACGGCCCCGCAGCCGGTTCGTCGCCTCCTTCCTAGGAAAAGCTCTAATCTTGGAGGGCCAGGTCAAGGACGGGCAGGTGGAGACCGCCCTCGGCACCTTCCCCATGTTCAGGCCCGATGGACCGGTAACTCTAGCTTTGCGGCCCGAGGACCTACAAATCGACCCATTCGGAACGATCCGGGGCCGCCTCATCCATCGGATGTTCTTGGGCCAGGAGGGAGAGGTCTACTTAGTGGAGGTCGATGGTCTTCGTGTCAACTGCTCCTGCCTTGCGAACGGGATATGGCCTCACCAGGTGGGGGACGAGGTGGGCTTGACCATCGTCCAGACGCCCTCCGCGCTGGAGGAGTGAGGGCAATATAGAGAGGAGCAACTGCCTGAACCGGGTATCTTGGCGGTAGGAGGGCGTCTAACCCAAAAAGAGGACTTGGCATTTCCAACCTGGGCGGTTAATCTACGAAGTAGGTCTTCCAGGCCTCCGCCAAGGTCTGCTCAGTCACCCTAGGTGATTCCTTCAGGAAGTCTGCGCGCGCGATGATGATCTCCACCAAATCCCTCGGATGGCATGCCCGAAGGGGCTTGTCCTGAGGACGGTAGTAACGCTCCAGCAACCCATCCACAACATCTTTGTCGTACTCTAATTCACGCTCCTCGCAGACCCGGTCGAAGATGGAATGGTACTGGTCGGGCGTGGGGTCTTTGACTTCCACCTTGAACGGGATTCGGCGCAAGAAGGCTTCGTCCACCAAGTCGCGCGGCTCGATGTTGGTCCCAAAGATAGTTAGGATATCAAATGGCACGGGGAACTTTTGGCCCGTGTGGAGGGTGAGGTAGTCCTGTCGCTCCTCCATTGGGATTATCCAGCGGTTGAGCAGGTCCCGGGGAGAGACCAGCTGGCGACCGAAGTCGTCCACCAGGAACATCCCGCCGTTGGCCTTGAGCTGGAGGGGCGCCTCGTAGTACTTGACGAGCGGATTGAAGGCTAGGTCAAGCATCTCGAGGGTCAGCTCACCCCCGGTAATCACCACGGGGCGTTGGCACCTGAGCCACCGAGGGTCCGCCGCCGGCCGATCCCCACCAGGAGCCTCGGCGCCGTCCACCCCTGGCGGGTCGAGGGAGATGTGGTTGACCGGGTCGAAGAGCTTGATGACCTGACCGTCAACGGCAATGGCGTGAGGGAGGTAGTACTCCTCGGACATCATGTTCCCGATGGCTTTGGCAATAACCGTCTTCCCTCCGCCCGCGGGACCGAAAATGAAGAGGGACCGAAAGGTATTAATCGCCGGACCTATGCGCTCTATTAACTCATCGTCCACAACGAGGTGGGCCAATCCCTCTTCCAAACGGGCCCTATCCACCAACTTCATCCGCCCTTTTATAGATTGAGCCTTGACGGCCTCGGAATAGACCTCCAGGGGCACGGGGCACGGACCGGCATACATGCTTGTCCCCATTGATTCCCGAACCCGTTGCGCTCCCTCGGAGGTCAAAGTGTTGATGAACTCCAACGGATGCGAGCCCGCCCCCGGCGACTCCATGATGAGCTTCTCCTTCTTAAGTTTAACAAGGAGAGCGTTGACCACGGTCGGAGCGAGCTTAAGGCGATCGCAGAGCTGGTATCCGCTCAAGGAGCCTACCGTGTAGAGAACTTTGGGGAGTAGGTCCAGGAGGAAGCCCTCATTCAGGCCTGTTTCCTCAATGGTGGTTGGCATTGCTAAAAAGGAGGGCTGGCTCTGAGACGGGGGTGGGGTGTCGGAGGGTTGGTCGGGCATTTCAGGAGAAGGGTCGTGTTGAATGTCGTCGTCCATAGGGTCTCAGCCCTCCACCTCGGGCCTTGAGAAGGCGAGGCTAGCGAAGGTGACGGTTCCGTACGCGCTGGGCCACTGCCCGTAGTTGAGCAGCCCCCCTTCCACACCGTCGTCCAGGGCCGCGAGCATCGTGTAAATAGGTGGGAAGCCGCATATGCGGTTGCGGTCGCCTTGGGAGACGATCTCTTGGAAGAAGCCCTCGGAATCGGCCGCCACGGCGTGGTCCATTAATGCCAGATCGTCCTGTCGTACACGGTCCCAATCGCTCTGGCCCAACGGCGCTGGGTCTCCGAATTGAGGCCCGACGTGAGCGAGGTCGGCGCTGACCACAACGCAGATCCCCCCAGAGGCCTCCTCATCGAGTGTCTCGCGCAATGCCTCGATGAACTGCCCGATTGGCTCCACGGTCATGGGAGAGGAACCGTTTAAGACGGCCTCGTGGAAAGAGCCCACCAGAATCGGGACGATCCGAAAAGGCTGGCGTCCGGCCAATATGTATTGGAGAAACAGGACCTGGAACTCGATGGTATGCTCGGAGCGGTGGGCGAACTCGTCGGCGAAGAGATCGTAGTCCACCCGCGCCTGGAGGCTGTCGATAAAGCCCCCGTCGGTCGGCGCCACGCCGAGGGGCGTCTGGAAGGCCTTGCGGGTCAAGACGAACGGATACTTCGTCGGCCGGTGACAGGTTCCGAGAATGACAAAGCAACGTGCCTGGCAAGATTCCCTGAGGGCCTTGTAAGCGTGGGCGTAGCAGGGCCCGCCGCGGGCGTAGTCGATGTGCGGGGCCACGATCGCTGCAAGGCGTCCATCGGGCGGCCCGCCGTCGGTGGTAAGGGCGCCTGGGCCGCCCGGCGCCGTGAAGAAGTCGGCCAGCAGGCCGTTGAGCTCTTGGGCTTCCTCAGGATATGAGCTGCCCGCAAGGGCCGGGGGCCTGGCCTTCAGGCGCTTGAAGGCAGCTTGAGTCTCGGCAACGAAGGACCGGAAGTGTTCGCTCTCCAGCAGAAGCGCCTGGTCGAGCTCGCGCACAAAGGCCTCGAGCTGCTCGGTGTGCAGTAGCTCGCCGTGCTGTCGCATGTGGGCGGCCTGGATATCGCGCAGCGAGTTGGTCCCGTCGAGGTGCTGAAGGATGCTTCCGAGTTCGGCCGCGACGTAGAAGGGCTCTTCGAGGTAGCCGTGGGGGTCGCGCAAGCAGATCATCTGCCGGCGCTCGTGCTCCACCGGAAAGGCCTCAAGAGGCCTGAGGCGGGGATTCTCCAATGGGGCCGCTCCTTATTGTTGATAAAGGTCGGTCAAACGGCTCCCATCGTATCGGAACGCACCAGAAGGGTCAATTCGGAAATTCCCGGAAAAAGCCGAAAAATCGCAACCGGAGCTTTAATTCGGAAATTCCCGGAAAAACGCGGAAAAAGCCGAAAAATCGCAACCCGCGCGGAAACGCTTCCGGGCCGTGCGCTTTGGATTTCTCTGGCTATCGTGAAAGCCGATCTCCCTCTCCATCCCCATTCCATTTGACCTGCCCGCCCCCTCCTTCGTATGATGAGCGACGCGGCCCGCCGCGGTGGGCGGCACGGGCGGCCGAATCCTTAACAATCTAAAACCTTTCGGCATCGTGGCCAGGCGCCACGCTAGGGGGACTCTATGAGCGGATATCCTGAGACCATCCGTATTGAGCGCGACCCGGACGACGGGCGGATCGTCACCTGCACCTTCAACCGGCCCGAGGCCTTGAACGCAATGAACTCCCCTATGCTTGCGGGCTTCCGCCGCTTCATCACCTGGTTGCGCGACAGCCGCGAGGCCCGGGTCGCCATCCTCACAGGAGCCGGGCGGGCCTTCGGCACGGGGGGAGACCTCAAGGAGATGTCCGAAAAAGACGTCCACCAGGGCAAGCTCTACTCCCGCGAGGCTCACGAGATAATCCACACCATGCGGGGGATGGACACCATCCTCATCGCCGCCGTGGGCGGCCTGGCCGTCGGCGGCGGGCTGGAGTTCGCCTGCGCCTGCGACATCCGCATAGGGGCCGACGACTCGACCTACTTCTTCCCCGAAGCGGCCCACGGAGTCATGCCCGGCTGGGGCGGCACGCAGCTTCTGCCCCGTATCGTGGGGCGTGCCTGGGCCATGGACATGCTCCTTACCGGCCGGCGCCTCTCGGCCGAAGAGGCCCTTGGGGTAGGGCTCGTAACCAATGTCGTCCCCGCCGACCGGCTTATGGATGAGGCGGTTTCCTTGGCCCGCTCCCTCGTAAAGGTAAGCTGGGTGTCGCTCGCCGCCATGAAGCGGAGCCTCAACCGGGGGATCGAGATGGACCTCGCCGGCGGCCTCAACTTCGAGATCGAGCAGATGGCCTACGTATACACCCAGCCCGACCGGGCCGAAGGCCTCTCCGCCTTCCGGGAAAAGCGCGAGCCCGACTTCACCTGAGGCGGACCTACGGTCCCTGTCCGCATCCCCGGGTAGTCGGGCCGACTCCGCCTGAGGCGGACTTGCGACCCAGCCCCCTTGGGGGCTTGCCCCGCTGCCTGCAGCACCCCGACACCACCTAGCAGACCTTAATGCCCTAAAGGCCGGACACTCACGAGGGGCGTCCCTACATAGATTTATGCTAACGAAGTCTTCGTTCTCTTGTTATGTAGGGACAGGGCTTGCCCCTGTCCGCATCCCCGGATACCCGGTAAAGGCCGGACACCCACGAGGGGTGTCCCTACATAGAATTAAGCTAATGAAGTCTTCGTTCTCTTGTTGTGTAGGGACAGGGCTTGTCCCTGTCCGTGGGCTGGGAGGGTGAACCGTGTATTCGGAGGGGGTTTATATATGGGTAGTCGGGGTCGCCCCTGACCCCGACTCCTTATATCCTGGATATTCTGGCGGACAAACATACGACCTTTCACTGCTCCCTAAAGGACAAATAAATACGGTTTGGGTGGCGTATTGAGACATTATCCAACCCCCTGGCAAAATTGTCAAGGAGTTTTGAGTTGTTGATAATTATTGGGTAGTCCCGCCCTCTTTCAGCGCTCGCCCCAGCGGAGCTTGGTCCGAAGCACCTGGAAGTAGTTGCGCCGGGGCGGCTCGATGAGCTTCACGGTTTCGGGGGCCTTGCGGACCTCGACCACGTCGTCGTAGCGCAGGGCGAACCCCACCTGGCCGTCGAGGGTCAGCAGCACATCCTCGCCCTCGGCCTTCAGGACGACCTCGACCGTCACATCTTCGGGCAGCACCAGGGGCCGGTTGGTGAGGGTGTGGGGGCAGATGGGGTTGATGATGAGGGCCCCCAGCTCCGGAGAGAGGATCGGCCCGCCGGCCGCCAGGTTGTAGGCGGTCGAGCCCGTGGGGGTCGAGATGATGATGCCGTCGGCGGCGAAGGTATTGACGTAGACGCCGTTTACGTAGGTCTCCAGCGAGATGATGCGGGCCAGCGCGCCCTTGTTGATGACCACGTCGTTGAGGGCCCGGTATTCGGCGATCCGCTCGTCGTCGCGGTGGACGTGCGCCTGAAGGAGCAGCCGCTCGCCCACGCCGTAGTTGCCCTCGAAAATCTCCCCGAGCGTCTCGAAGATTTGCTCCTGGGTCACCTCCGTCAAGAAGCCGAGGCCGCCCAGGTTGACCCCGAGCAGCGGGACGTCGCGGCCCTCTATGAGGCGGGCGACGCTTAGGAAGGTCCCGTCGCCGCCGAGGACGATAATCATCGCCACCTCGTCGGGGAGCCGGTCTTTCTCAACCCCCGTTGTCTCGCCAACCAGGGCGGCGGTATCTACGTCCATGACCACCGACTTGCCGCGCTCGGCGAGCCAGGGCACCAGCTCCTCGAGGACGCGTTTGGCCTCGGCGTGGTGGGGTTTGGAGATGATGCCTATGGATTTCATGCGGTCGCGGAAAGCCTAATCCCTAAAGGGGTGGCGGGCCGGGAATCGGCCCAATCCAGAATAGCACACCCCGCCGAGGGCGGGCAAGGGACTTTTGGGGTGGCGTTGGCCTGCTTAGAACGCTGTGGTACAATGCGAACGAGCGCACCTCAGGGGTGGAGGGAGTCGGGAGGCCTGCACATTGCTTCAGCGCGCTTCTGCGCGCCTGAGGAGGCTCACGATGAACCGCCGCCGCCGGATGCGCCCCGCCCCCTGGGCTCTTTTCTTGGTCGCCCTCGCCCTCCTCGCTTCCCCACGTATTGCTCCCGCCGGCCTCTCCGCCGTCAAGCTTTATAACCAGGGGCTCGATGCCTACGAAGCGGGTCGCCTCGACGAGGCCCTCAGCCTCTGGCGGCAGGCCCTGAAGGTTGACCCCGACCTCGCTCTGGCCCACTACAACGTGGGGCTCGTCCAACTGAAAAAGTACCGGGTGGATGAGGCCATCGCCAGCCTCCAGCGGGCCGCCGAGCTCAAGCCCCGCTACGAGAAGGGCCGCATCATGCTCGGCGTGGCGCTGTCCAAGCGGGGCCGCTACGGCGAGGCGGTCAAAGCGTTCAGGGCCGCTCTCAAAATCAACCCCAGAAACCCCAAAACGTACAGCAACCTGGGGCTCGCCTATTTCGAAGACGGTGAGCTCAACAAGGCCGAGCGGGCCTACGTCCGGGCTCTTGTGCTCGACCCCAATATCCTTGAGCCCCGCTTCAACCTGGCGCTTATCTACTTGGAGCTTGGAAGACTCGAAGCGGCCGCCAACCAATACGAGGAGATGATCAAGGCCAACCCCTACTTCCCCGACGCCTACAACAACCTCGGCTACCTTTACGAGCAGCAGGGGTTCGTAACCAGGGCCCTCCATCAATACAAGATGGCCCTGCAGGCCGACTCGTCTTTCAGTAAGGCCAGGGACAACCTGGGGCGGTTCCGAGCCAAGCGAAAGAAGATTTTCGACCTACAGCCCGCCCTCAAGGAGGCGACCGCCAAAGCCTACCCCATGGACGGGGCGCTCGCCAACATCTACATCGACGGGGCCCGAATCCCCATGCAGGCCAAGCTGCTCGCCAAGACGCAGGAAGACGTCTTCGTCGAGGGCCCCGAAGGTCTCCTCTATAAGCTCCAGCGAGAAAGAATAATGGTGCAGAGGGTGGGGGAGTAGGGGGGTCTGACGCTGCTCCTATTCCTTTTTTCCCCTCCCCCCTCATTTCGTGGAACATTTCTACCCTCTGCGGTGTTTAAGGTAGTGGAAGCGGGGCCGGATTTTCTCCCTCCATCTATCTCCGACAATCCCTCACTCCCACAATCCCCAAGACCCGGCCCCGCTTCATAATTCTATGGACGCACCGGCAATCTCTGTAATCATCCCCGCCTACAATGAGGAGGCCTTGCTTCCCGGAACACTCGGCCACCTCTTCGCCCAGTCTGGCTCCTTCGAGGTCCTCGTCGTCGACGGCGCCAGCACCGATAAGACTGCGGCGGTGGCGCGCTCGTTCCCAGCCGTCCGCTTGCTGGAGAGCCCCAAGGGGCGGGCCCTCCAGATGAACCGGGGCGCCCTGGCCGCCAGAGGTCGGACGCTGCTCTTCCTCCACGCCGACACTTTCCTGCCGTCAGGGGGGCTGGAACGCATAGCCAAGCTGGCCGAAAAGGTGGGGCCGGACCGAGTGGCGGGGGCCTTCCGGCACGCCTTCCTCGAGCGGCGCTTTGTTCTCATGTTAGTGAGTCTGCTGGATAATATGAGGTGCCGGGTGAGCCGGGTGCCCTACGGCGATCAGGCGATCTTCGTAGGCAGGGAGCTCTTCAGGCGGCTTGGGGGCTTTGACGAGGAGGCTCCGGCCGAAGACCTCGAGTTCTCCACCCGCCTCGCACGGGCTGAGCGGGTCCACCTGATTTGGTCGCCCGTTAGGACCTCGGGTCGAAAATTCCTCGCCATGGGGCCCTGGCGGGCCTTGGGCCGATGCCTTGTCATCTGCCTTCGGGCCGCCCTTGGCCTTGATATCTCCACCCAAGCCGAGGCCTTCTTCCTGGACATCCGGTGATGGCGGCTTAGCCTGTCGGAGGGGCGCCCAACGGCTCCCCGGCCCGGCCTCGCTATTAGGAGCTTTTCATCCAAGACGATATAGGGCCAGCTCGCTCACGCGGGCGTTTTCTTTGATCTTGATCCCAAAGGCCCCAACGGCGACCACGATGGATGAGATCTGGGCTCCAGGAGGCAGGAAAACCGTCGGATGGATGAGCCCGCTCGATACCGCCTCGGCCCAGGGCGCGAGAAGGCCGATGTGACCATCGGCGACCGCCCCAGCCTCATTGTATGCCAACCGGTAACGTCCCCGACCCAAGTCCCACCAGCCGTAGGGCTCCTGGGTATCGGTCTTGACCGCCTCGACGGGTTCGGTCTCCACGGGCTGCCACTCACTGCCGCCGAAGTCGAGTGAGCCGGGACCGACCACCTTTTCCACTGCGCGGACGGTCAGGGTAACACTCGCAGGCCCGACCTGCTTGGGCGGGTGGATGAGGCCGGTGAGCAATGCGAGGACCTCCTCGCCTGTAAGGAACCGTTGTTGCGCCATAGTTCTTTCCCTCCATGGGAGTCGAACCAACATATCCCAAGAGTATCCAATCCTTGAGGGGAATGAAACCCCCCTAACGACGGTGCGTCGACGAGCTCTGGCACGAGGGTGCAGGGGACAGCGGGAAGATCCAAATTGCACTTATCCTAAGAAATTACCTCAAAAAATGCTTGCCAACTCCTTCCTTTTGTAGTATATAGACATTAAGTTCGCGTTTTTGCCCACGGGCCCAGGGCTGGGAGCCCTCTAGTGGGCGCGTATTCATTAACCCACATTCTCCACGATACGGTGGCGTTTGTCTGCCTCGCGAAGGCCGACTTCCCTATTCCCGCCATCTGCCATCCAGGCGACCCTTCGCTCAACACCGCATGGGGCGGGCCTAAGCCTGCTCCCTCGGCCTGGCTCAACCATATCGGATTGCCAGCAGCCTGCTTGGCCGACGCCCCCGCCGAATCCCTCAATTCTAAAGGATCGTTTGTCTGGGTTAGAGGGGGAAGTGTGCGGTGAATAAAATACGCGAGACAATAAAAAACCTGCGTATTTATTCCAAGAACAAGTTCTTAAGGATCATTCTCATCTTATCCCTATTGGTAATAACGACGTATTCGGCGATAAATATTAGTATCATCAATCCTGTAGTGACTAGGTCTACAATTAACGAAATTAAAATTGAAGCAGGGGGTTCAGCGCGTGACATAGCGTTGTCCCTCGGATCAGGCAAGGTAGAATTGAAAAGAGCCGACCTTCAAGGCGATCTCTTAAGGCAGGTCAGACAGATAGAAAACAGACTCGACGTGATGAAGCTGAAGATTTACACGAAATCAGGCAATACTATTTATTCTTCCGATCCGAGAGAGAGAGGAGAAATAAATCGAGAAAGATACTTTACCGACAGCATATCCAAAGGGGTTGCTCAAACTAATCTTTTACGAAAAAACATAGAAGATTCGGAGGGCAAGAAAGAGACCGTTTATATAGTTCGGACGAACGTTCCAATCTTGATAGACGGTTCAGTAGTTGGCGCGCTTGAGACTTACTACAATATCAAAAACAGAATACGAGGCTTTGATAGGCAAGTCAGGCGCTATTCCACCTTCCTCTTTGTTGTAGGTTTTGCCCTGATGGTGGGAATTATTCTAATGGCGTTTATAATGGCCAAGACCGAGGACAACCTTAATAAATCCCAAAAAGAGCTGGTTCAGGCCAAGCAAAATCTCGAAAGACTCATCGAGAGTTCCACAGACGCAATCGTTAAGACCGATAAGGCAGGAAAGGTTGTGCTCTTCAACAAGGGCGCCGAGGCCCTCACGGGCTATCGGCGTGAGGAGGTCATCGGCAGAAAAGGTCCGGTGCTCTACGAGAGCGAGGAGGATGCGAAAGAGGTGATGCGCCGGATGCGCGAGGGGGGCGGTACGGTCTCGGCTTTCGAGACCACCTTCCGTGCGAAGGACGAGACCCGCATCCCGGTGTTGATTTCGGCGTCCATTCTCTACGATGAGGAGGGCCAAGAGGTTGGGGCCGTGGGTTTCAGCAAGGATCTCCGTGAGCGCAAGAGGTCGGAGGAGCAGCTCGTCCGCGCAGAGAAGATGGCCTCTGTGGGTCTGCTGACCGCCGGCGTCTCTCACGAAATACTGAACCCCCTGAACGTCATCATTCTGCGTCTCTACACGTTGATCGGCAATCCCGACACTCCCCCGGAGGTTACTCGACGCCTGCGAATCATGGAGAAGCATGCCAACCGGATTGCGAAGATCACCCGCGACCTCCTCTCCTTCTCCCGCCAGCGAGAGCCCGAGCGCCGCCTTATCGATTTCAACGAATCGATTAAGCGCACTCTCAGCCTCGTCGAACACGGTCTACGAATACAAAACATTGAAGTGGAGTCGAAGCTCTCAGATGAACTGCCACGGGGCTTAGTCGACCAGGACCAGCTCCAGCAGGTGGTCCTCAATCTGCTAACCAACGCGAAGGACGCCATGCCAGACGGGGGCCGCCTCTCACTCACCACCAAGGCGGTCCAGACCAATGGGCAGATGTTTATTGAGCTTCGGGTCGAAGATACAGGCGAGGGCATCGCCACTGAGGACTTGAAGAATTTATTCGACCCCTTCTTCACAACAAAGGACGAGGGGAAGGGGACGGGCTTGGGGCTTTCGATCTGTCAAGGCATCGTCGAGGCTCACGGCGGGTCGATCTGGGCCGAAAACGTCCCCGACGGTGGCGCGGCCTTCGTCGTCCGATTGGGCACGGAAGATGAATGATGGGGATAAAGGGCTAAGTGACCGGTGGGGCCTTTGATATTATTGCTAAACAGTCCAATCCCGATTATCTAGAGATGGCGTTGATGACAAAGGTTGGGTTGCTCGATGGGACCTAATAACCCCGATTGATTCTCGACCGGGGCGCTGTATGGGACCAAAAAGTTAGCCTCTCTACGGTCTTGTGAATGTGGAAGGGATCCTAAAGTAAGCGGGATACTTTGATCATATCCTCTAGTCCTTTACGAAAAGATAGCATCCCAGCTCCAACCAAAACAAGCATTCTGAAATGCTGAGGGGTGCTACGCTGCCCGGTCCATTTCCTATCTGTTTTATTATCAAGCAGTTCCAAGGCTGTATCCATGCCGGTACGATAATATGGGAAGGCAGGGACCAAGCGTGGCACGGGCCTTGCTAAACTCTATAGCTGAATAGCCGATCAAAGTGGAAGGGAATGGGTGCCTTGGGGGTGCTCAGAAATTCCGACCCTTCCAGAAGTTAGATCGCACAATAAGCTTTGGGAGGAAGGACACCATGATAAAGCACCTCAAGATGTTCATGCAGGACGAAGATGGGGCCTCGGCGGTTGAGTACGGCCTCTTGGTAGCCCTCATTGCGGCTGCCATCATTCTGACCGTTCAGACCCTCGGTACTACGTTGAACGGCGTGTTCGGCGGCGTGAACACCACGCTCAGCGCGACGATTCCGTCATCGAACTAAACGAGGTTCTTTTCGGCCTGCAGCGCTCGGGGAAAGGCAAGCGGCTTTTGGTCCCCGTCGCTGTGGGCCTTGCCTGAAATCTTTTGATGGAGCCTTCGAAGCAAGGATGAGTACAAATATCGTCATCCTCATAATTCTCGCCATCGCAGTGGGGACGGACCTTTGGGCACGGAAGATTCCCAATGTCCTTACCGTGCCCGCAGCCGTGGGCGGTCTTGTCTTCCACCTGGCCACTACTGGACTTCCTGGTTTGAAGTCCAGCGCCCTTGGCCTCTCCGTTGGCTTAGGGGTTCTCCTCGTCCCATACATGCTCGGAGGGATGGGCGGAGGCGACGTGAAACTGCTGGCGGGCCTGGGGGCATGGCTCGGCCCCAAGAACATCCTCATCGCCACGGTTTATAGCGGACTGGCGGGAGGTGTCTTAGCTCTGGGGATGATAGTAGCCTCGGGTGGAAAGGGCGCCAACTTCATGAAGACCATCTACGAGGACCTGGTCTGCTTCATAACTTTTCGGGGGCGTTACCCGCTAGCTTCCCGAGATAAACCGCACATGCCCTACAGCCTAGCAATTGCCGCTGGCACGCTGGGCTTTGTTATTTGGGGCTCTCCACTTTAAGTTTACCGAAGGGAGGAGGAGGTCATGGGACGCTTTATAAACCTTCGAGTCCTCGTACTCGTAGGGGCCGTTGCAGCCGGCTTTCTGACCATCTTTTTGATGACCCGCTACATGAATCTGCGGGAGAGTCAAATGTCGGCCGCTCTCAGGGATAAGCTGGCCCGCGAGGGCTTCACCACCTTGGCGGTCGCCGAGCGCGAAATTGCACCGGGTATGACCGTCACCACTAGTGATGTGAAAACTGCTCCTTGGCCGAAGAAGGCCCTCCTTAAGGGTGCCTTCCAGGACTCCAAGAAAGTGGTGGGACGGGCGGCGGCGCGAAGGATTCTCGCCGGCGAGCCCATCTTGGAAGGTCACCTGATTCCGAAAGGCGGAGGGACGGGACTGGCGGCGATAATCCCCAAGGGTCAACGGGCCGTGGCCGTCCGGGTTAACGAGATCATCGGCGTGGCGGGCTTCATCAAGCCAGGCGACCTCGTGGATGTTATCGTGACCATGGAGCCAATAAAGGGCGAGGGTGTTATTACCAAAACGGTTCTTCAGCGTGTGCCTGTGCTTGCCGTCGGTCAAGAGATCACCCGTGAGAATGGCAAGCCCAAGCGCGTGAGCGCCGTAACCCTCTTGGTGGGTCCTGCCGATGCTGAAAAGCTCGCGTTGGCGAGCCGCAACGACATTCAGCTGGCTATGCGCAACACGCTCGATCAATCTCCGGTCAATACAAAAGGCTCGACTCCTGTCCGCCTCATCGGCTGGACGCCGCCTAAGCCAAAGCCCAAAGTTGAGCCAGCATCAGCCCCTTCATTGCCTCCGCCGGTGACTGTTGAATTGATTAGAGGCTCTACGCGTGGATTAGAACACTTCTAGAGATAGAAAGAGAGATACGATGGTGAGCCAAGAAGGTTGCGTCATCATTTCAGCCGATGCTGCAATTAGGGAGGAGATGGGAAAGTCCGTGGAGTCCGCGATTAAGGTCGTGGGCAACGCTGCCGACTACCAATCGGGCTACATGTTGGTCACGGACAAAAAACCTGCCGTTCTCTTCGTCGATTTGAGCCAGGACCCCGACAAGGCCTTGGCCATCATCGAACAGTTGAAGGTAGAGCATGCGGAGATGCATGTATTCGCTCTTAGCAAGGAGAAAAGCCCCGACCTCATCCTTAAGGCGGTGCGGCTCGGAGTTCGTGACTTCTTCGTTTTGCCAGAAGACAAGGAGGTCGTTGAGCGTACGATCCGATCGATATGCAAGGCGCAGGAGAACAGGGACAAGGGGGGCAAGGTCATCAGCGTATTCAGCCTGCTGGGGGGCTGCGGCACCACCACTATGGCGACTAACCTGGCCGGCTATTTAGCCAGGAGTCCAAAGCAGAGAAGCATCCTCTTCGATTTGGACCTCTACAAGGGAGACGTCTCCTATTTTCTGAATCTGGAGGCCAACTTTACAGTTACAGATTTCATCCAGAACATAAGCCGGATCGACGGGGAGCTTCTCGATTCGTCCCTGGCCAGACACGCCTCTGGCCTATTCGTCCTGGGGACTCCCAGGTCCTACGAGGGAGCCGAGGAGGTGACGGGCGAGCACGTCACCCGTGTTCTTCAAAGCCTGCGCAGCCACTTCGACTTTATAGTCGTTGACTGCCTAAAAGCCATTGACGACATTTTCCTGGCCGCCATGGACTCCGCCGACACCATTGTCCTCGTTACGCTTCAGACGGTGCCGGGCCTCAAAAACACCAAGCGCTGCCTCGAGCTCCTCGAACAGCTTGGATATGACAGAGCCAAGATCAAGGTGGTCTTGAACCGGTTCGCAAAAAAGGCGAAGGTTTTTTCGGTCAAGAATATCAAGAAGACCTTGAATTGGCCCATCGCCGCTACGCTCTGTAATATGGAGCAGGAGACGATGGAGGCCATCAACACCGGCAGGCTCCTACAGGAAGCCTACCCGAAGGCGAAACTAACCCAAGAGATTGCGTCACTGTGCGCCGCTCTAACGCAGGTAAAGCCGGAGGTAGAAGAGAGCTCGGGTCTCTTAGGCTTCTTGAAGAAGAGAGGAGGGAGTTAGCCCATGTTGAGGAGCCGTCTTCGCCAGTCAGTGGTTCAAGACACGGCGGGAGAGAATAACGACCAGCCAGTCTCTCATGAGAGCGACGACCTCTATCAAAAGCTCAAGGGCGAGATTCACTGGAAGCTCGTCGACAACATCGATCTCGTAAGCCTCCATGCCCTGGACAAAGAGGAGATCAGGAGGGAAATCCGCTCGGCCCTTACCCAGATAATCCAAGGTGAGAACGTCCCGCTTAACCAAATTGAGCGGGAGAGGCTCGTCGGGGAGGTTTTGAACGAAGCCCTCGGTTACGGCCCCCTGGAGACGCTCCTCAGCGATCCGACCATCAGCGACATCTTGGTCAACAACTACAATTCGGTTTGGATCGAGCGCAACGGCCTGCTCGAACGTACCAACGTCCGGTTTAAGAACGACGAGCACCTGCTCAATATCATCAACCGCATCGTCTCGGCGGTGGGGCGTCGTATCGACGAGTCCTCTCCGATGGTGGACGCCCGGCTTCCCGACGGCAGCCGTATCAATGCCATCATTCCGCCCCTGGCCATAGATGGGCCGACTCTCTCCATTCGCCGGTTTGGGACCGACCCGCTTAAGTTTGAAGACCTGGTTCGGTTCGATAGCATTTTGGAAGAGATGGTGACCTTTCTAGCCGGTTGCGTTCGGGCGAAGCTCAACATACTTATATCGGGCGGGACGGGCAGCGGCAAGACGACTCTTCTTAACGCCCTGTCCGGCTCCATTCCCGAGGGCGAGCGCATCGTCACTATCGAGGACAGCGCCGAGCTGCAGCTGCAGCAGCCGCATGTCGTGAGGCTTGAGACGAGGCCTCCCAACATCGAGGGCAAGGGCGAGGTCACTCAGCGCGACCTGGTGAGGAACTCCCTTCGGATGCGGCCGGACCGTATAATTATAGGCGAGGTCAGGTCGGGGGAGGCCCTCGATATGCTCCAGGCCATGAACACCGGCCACGATGGGAGCCTTACCACCATTCACGCCAACACTACCAGGGACGCTCTTTCCCGGCTGGAGACTATGGTGACTATGGCGGGCTTCGACCTGGCCGAAAGGGTTATCCGTCAGCAGATAGGGTCGGCCCTCGACATCATCGTCCAGGCGAACCGCTTATCCGACGGGAAGCGCAAAGTGACGCGCATCGCGGAGATTACAGGGATGGAGGGGGATATCCTCACAACTCAGGATATCTTTATCTTTAGCCAACTGGGGGTGGATAACAACGGTTCAGTGGTAGGGGTCTTTCAGGCCACGGGCATCCGCCCTCGCTGCATGGACAGGCTGGAGTCGTTCGGGGTGCATCTTCCCGAGAACACCTTCACCGTTCATAAAGAGGTTTCAAGTTCCTGATGAAGAACGTTCTCTTCCTATTTGCCTTCGCTACCGTGGCGCTGCTCGGAGAGGCCATTTATCTACAGATGCGCAGCAAGGCCGATAAGACCGAAAAGTCTATCAGAGAAAGCCTTCAGGCCATTCGGGTCGGGGCCACCGAAAAGAAGCCTGGCGGCGGCATCCTCTGGGTCAACGTCTTTTCGAAAAACCCTGCTGTTCACAAGTTTCTTGCTCTTTTGCCCTTTTCCAATTCTCTTGACACCTTGCTCGACCAGGCAGGCACAAGGATGTTGCTGGACCGCTTCTTGCTCCTCGTCGTCATTGCCGCCTGGAGCTGCTCCTCGGTGGTTTTCGTGGTCACCAAGAGTCCTCTTTATGCTCTGCTGGGCCTTGTCGCAGGTATCATAGGGCCCTGGTTGTACCTTAAATTGGCCAAGCGGCACCGGATGTCAAAGCTCACGAAGCAGCTGCCCGAGGCGCTCGACACTATCGTCCGCAGCCTGCGGACGGGTTTCGCTCTCTCAATGGCCTTCGAGGTGGTAGCCAAGGAGTTTTCAGCTCCCATCAGCACCGAATTTAGAAAAATCAACGAGGAGAATCGGTTGGGGGTGAGCATGAAGGACTCACTGTAGAACCTCTTACACCGGTGCGACAACATGGACATGAAGCTCTTCGTCACCAGCGTGCTCATCCAGTGGGATGTAGGTAGCAATCTGACCGAGGTTTTGGACAAACTTAGCTACACAATTCGGGAGCGCTTCAAGCTCAGGGGCCATATCAAGGCCCTGACGGGTGAAGGACGCTTGAGCGGTTGGCTGTTGGGACTATTGCCAATTGGTATGGGTTTTATTATCAACTACCTTAGCCCTAATTACATGGAGCCGCTCTTTACCACCCCCCTCGGCAATATCATGCTTTACACCGCTGGTGGGCTTGTGATACTCGGAGCCCTGTTGATTAAGAAGATTGTTTCAATTGATATCTAGGAGGCCGTATCATGATGGACCTCTTTACATCTGATCCGAACACCCTCTTTTACCTCATGATGACCGTCGCCGTCTTGGCCATTGGGGGCGTGGGAGTGTTCCTAAGTCAAGCCTTCAAGAAGACTACGTCGGATGTTGTCTCGGAGAGACTTCAGGGCATAGGGGTACAGGATCAGGGCAAACACGGGAAGATGGAAAAGCAATTGGAAAAGGCCATGAGCTCTCTGAGCCGGTTAACGGCGCCCAAAGAGCAGCAGAAGGTCACAGGCCTCAGGAAAACACTCTCTTACGCCGGCTACCGAAGCTCCAAGGCCCCGATGTTCTTCTTTGGTATGAAAGCCGCGGGGGCTCTACTATTGGGAGGTCTGGGGGTGGCCTACTCGTTGGCGGGAGCTCAAAATCTCCTCAACGTAATCATCACCGTTGGAGGGGGTACGGCCCTGGGGCTCTATGCTCCCAACCTGTGGTTAAGAATTGTGACGAATCGCCGCAACGATGCCCTGAACAAGTCATTGCCGAACGCCCTCGACCTTCTCATTGTATGCGTCGAGGCCGGCCTGGGGCTCAATATGGCGCTCAAGCGGGTGGGGGAGGAGATAGAACACACCGCTCCGAAATTGGCTAAAGAACTCGCTCTCGTTTCGCTCGAGATGAACACCGGAATTCCTTACCAGAAGGCTCTGGGGAACCTTGGAGAGCGCAACAGCCTCGAGGACCTCCGCGGCCTGGCGACAGTCCTGATCCAGGCCGATAGGTTTGGCACCTCGATAGCCCAAGCCCTGCGAATCTCAGCCGACACAATTCGGACCAGACGGCGCCAGGCCGCGGAGGAGAAGGCGGCCAAGACGACCGTCAAGCTGACGTTCCCACTGGTGCTCTTCATCCTGCCAGCCACTTTTTTGATTGTCATCGGCCCAGGTGTAATCAAGATTATCGATAGCGTCCTACCCTCGTTAGCGAAGTAGGCCCTTTCGCGTTTCCATCCAGGATTGCTGTGTAGCGGGAATGGCTTCAACCCGTTGGCGGAGTTATATTCGTCGTGGGAAAGCTATGTGTGGAAAGTGTCTAGGAAGCGGGTAGCGGCTCTACAGCGAACCCCTACTTGGACTTGATACCACCGCGAATAGTTGTCCCATGTAGCCTTCGTGGGATGGCTTGTTGGTAGGTATCGGCGTGTCGCTTATATATTTCTTCGCCTATGGCGCCGGAAGTCGCGGGCAACTCCTCCTCGGCGGGAGCCTCGGGGTTGATGATCTGGCGCCCGAAGTTCATCTTCGAGGAGACCCCATGGTAAGGATTGGTTTGGGCTCGGCTGCAGGCGGTCAAAAAGAAGGCGACCATGAGCCCGATAATGCCGATTGTCCAGAACTTCTTCATCTTGTAAGCCACCTCCTCCTTACGGCGCACTAGAGGCGCCGTTCCCCTCATTTTCCAATATCCGAAGGTTGTCTCGAGCTTTGGTGAACTTAGGATTGGACTCGAGCGCCTTGGCATACATGACCTTGGCCTGGTCGTTGTAGCCGAGCATGTGATAGACGAACCCCTGGTTGTTGTAAGCCACCTCGTCGCGACCGGCCTGTTTAAATTCGGCCATGGCCTCTTCGTAACGGCCGAGCATTCCGTAGGCGAAGCCGAGATTGTTGTGAATTAGAACGTTGTTGGGGTAGGAGGCGAGGGCCTTCTTGTAAGCCTCGACGGACTTGTCATACTGGCCTCTGCTGAAGTAGGAGAACCCCAGGTTGTTGAGATACTTGGGCGAGGTCGGTGTAATCTTGAGGGCTTGCAAGAATGCCTTCTCGGCCTCATCGGGCTTACGCATCCGGTCGTAGGTCACTGCCAGGGCGTTCCAGGCTTCGGCGTAGTTCCGGTGGAGTTTGGCTGCGGTCTTCAACTCTTTAACAGCTACCTCATAGCGGCCTAGCTCCCGGAGGGCGTAGCCTTTGAGGAAGTGAAGCTCGGCATCATTGGAGTCCTTTTTAAGCAGCGTCTCATTGTGTTTCAGTGCCAGGACGTACTGACCGCTGCCCACAAAATAACGCACCAGGTGCTTGTTGACGATGCCCTTGTGGTTTAGATCCTTGCCGTGAGACCTGATGTCGAGCAGGTCCAGCCTGTTGGGAGAGGGCGAAGGGCGCGAGTTCAAGGCACTCTTGGGCTTCGAGGCGCACCCGCCGACGAGGGCTAAGGCTACGAGAAAGCCCGCGGCCCGAGACACTCTCCCTTGCGTCTTTTGCGTGGTCATTTGATGAACCCCAAATACCCGCCAGGTCCCGCCTGGGCTTTGAGGAACTCATTCATGGCCTTTTGTTCCTTTGTCTTCTTGCCTAGCTCCGTATGGGTCATCTTGCCGAGGAGAAAGAGCTCGAAATCATTGGGGTCGTAGACGGCCTCGTCGCCCGGCATGGGAATGACCTCTTGGGGACCTAGGGGCTTAACCAGCCGGGGAGTCACAGCGATGAGCAGCTCGGTCTCCGTACGGCTGTGGCGCACCTGGCGGAAGAGCGCCCCGAGGATAGGAATATCGCCAAGGATGGGGATCTTACGGATT
>JADFOP010000030.1 GCA_022562795.1 Nitrospinota bacterium | reverse complement strand
CTTCTACACACAAGGACGAGTTAGTGCTGGATCCCTTTCAGGGTAGTGGCTCTACGGGCATTGCTGCTATTAGGACTGAACGTAAGTATATAGGGATTGATACCGAAAAGGAGTATTTGGAGCTAGCCAAGAAGCGATTTAGGGACGAAACGCTTGAGGTGAGGATTCCTTTTTAGCTCCGCCCGTAGAAATACTTCATGAATTTCCGCTTCCATTTCCAATTCCTCTGCCAGCCGCCTTCCATACTCGAGGCTTTCGTCCATAAGAAAACCGCACGTTGAGCATGGCTTTTGAAACCCGTGTAATTCGCACCGGCTCCTATCTTGTATACCACCATCTTGTCCGTCTGGAACGTAGCGATGGCCGCACTTGAGGAGCATCACTGCGAATCCCCTGCTCAAGACTAAGGACGTGCGTTCGCGCCCCTCTTTGCACTCCTCGCAGTAGAAAAGTATGCCAAAGTTTCGCTTCATAGCAAAGTTAAATATATAATAATAAATATTAGATGTCAAGCAAATTCGTTGATCGTAAAATGAACGTTGGAACGTAGGTTTTGACTCCACTCATCTCCCCGCAAGCCTTTAAGGCCGGCCCCAAGCCCCCCTTCCGCTCAACGGTGTAAGTAGGCGGTATCTCATTGAAATATAACATCGTATTTCGTTTTCCTTGCAAACAGCTCCTTTGATCCTTTTTAGCCCCTTTTCCGGCTATTTTTCCGCGATTTTCCGCGATTTTCCGCGATCCGGGGTTTTTTACGAGCTAAGCGAAGAGGCGGGGAACGGGCAGAGCGGGATGGGCCGGCTAAAGCCCCCCCATAAAAGAACGAGGCAGCAAAGGGGACGCTGCCTCGTTTGAGTCGGTCGGGGTGCTGGATTATTCTTCTAGAAGCTCCGCGGCGAAGGCTAGGGCGTTCAGGAGCTGCTTTCGTTCCACGCCGGGGTATTCCTTGAGGATGTTCTCCACACGGTAGCCCACCGAGAGCATCCAGAGGATGGTGCTGAGCGGCATGTCGGTGCCCGCCACAAGGGGCACGCCATCGTGGACGTCGGGCTTTAAATCGATCGGGGTGAAGTCAAACCGCTCGACGAAGGAATTGAGGGTCTTTTCCCAGGCGGCACGACGTTGGTCCGTCCCCGGGGACTTGACCTTGGCCCCTTCGGATTCTCCCGATTCGGGGTGGGCGGTCCGCTTAATGTCTTCTTTCTGCTGGACCATGCTTCAACCCTCCCCCGTTTCTCTTATCCCAGGACGCTGTCCTGGAAGGTTCGTCGCCCTTATTTTTATGCCCTACATAATATATATCGTAAGTTTACACCATTCATATAGTCTTGGCAAGTATCTCAAGCCACCCGCCCGTAGCAATTCATTGGACACCGCCGCCGGACCGTTGGTTTATCGGCTCAATCCCGGCCCCATCACTTCTTCCAATAAAGACTTGACACGGCCGGAGGAACGAGGCATATTCCGTATTTGGTGGAGGGGGCAATCTCTCGCCAGACAATGGACCCCGCCTTTAAATGGGATGAGGTGACATCGTTAGACGTGACCCGGTTGCCCGGGTGAGATTCTCTGCGCTCTCCTGACGGTCTTCGGCCCCGAAAAAACATGCAGAAAGAGACATTGCTTTGCGTACGTTCGAAGAAATGAGGGTGAAGAAGAGGCGTTTTATTTTTTTTGTGGCCCTGGCGCTTCTTTTGCCGGCCACCTGGGCCTGGGGACATGAGCCCGGCAAGGGACAGTCTACAAAGCCCCAAGGAGCGGCCCTCCGCGCTCCGGGAGGCGATGCCCAAAACGGCGGATCCCTCTCCCAAGAACCTACCGAACCGGACCGACATGACCATGATGCCCTGAAAGATGCCGAGGCGCCTTATATCGGCATTGAGGAGCAGTTGGGTGATTATGTGCCCCTCGATTTGACGTTCGTTGATTCGGATGGCCGAGAGGTGAGCCTGAAGGAACTCATCGATAGACCCACCATAGTCTCTTTCGTATATTATAGTTGCACCGATGTCTGCCCCCTTCTGCTGACCGGGGTTTCTGAGGTTTTGCGTAAATTAGACGCGGTGCCGGGCGAAGAGTACCGTGCGCTGGCGGTCAGCTTTGACGAGCTCGACACACCGGCCGACGCGGCGAAGAATAAGAGGGACTATCTCAAGGCCATTGAAAAACCCTATCCGCCGGAGGCGTGGCGGTTTTTGACCGGGGATAGGGCGAACATCAAGAAATTCACCAACGCGGCGGGCTTTCGGTTCCAAAGGAAAGAGGATGTTTTCCATCACTCCGTTACACTGGTCATCCTTTCTGGCGAAGGCAAAATCATCCGATACCTGTATGGAAAGACCTTTTTGCCCTTCGACCTTAAGATGGCGCTCGCCGAGGCTTCGGAGGGCAGACCGGGCCCTACCATCGCGAAGTTTCTGCAATACTGCTTCACGTACGATCCCAAAGGCAAAAAATACGTGTTTAATATCTTGAAAGTGTTCGGGACCACGATGATTGTCTTTTTGATAGGGCTGGCCATTTTCTTAACGAGGGCAGGAAAAAGACAGATACGGAAAGAGGGGTAAGGCTCATGAGTGGCGAAGCGGCGGTGGCGGTTCATCCTGGGATCAGCTTTTATGAAGTGAAGGGCAAGTATAACGGAATATTCGGATGGATTTTTTCAACCGATCACAAGCGTATAGGCATCTTGTACCTGGCGAGCATGCTGAGCTTGTTCGCTATTGCGGTGCTCCTTGGGTTTTTGCTCCGGATCGAGCTCATCGCCCCAGGCAGGACCATCATGGGGCCCCAAACGTATAATTCAATGTTCACGCTTCACGGCGTCATCATGATTTTTATGTTCGCCATCCCGGGGCTTTCGGCCTCGTTCGGCAACTTCCTGCTGCCGATTATGATTGGGGCCGAAGATGTGGCCTTCCCACGGATCAACCTGCTCTCCTGGTGGCTGTTCATCAGTGGTGCCACGGTCGCCATCACGTCCCTGTTCACCGGAAGCGGGTTCGCTGATACGGGGTGGACCTTCTATGCTCCGTACAGCCTCAGGACCGGCACCAACACGTCGATGGCCCTCTTTGCCGCCTTTTTGCTGGGATTTTCATCCATCTTGACGGGCTTGAATTTCTTGACCACGGTGCACCGGCTCCGGGCCCCCGGCATGACCTGGTATCGCCTGCCCCTGTTTGTCTGGGCGGTCTACGCCACAGCCTGGATGCAGGTTCTGGCCACCCCCATCATTGGGATTACCCTCGTGCTCGTCATCCTCGAACGAGTCGTGGGAATCGGCCTGTTTAACCCCGTCATGGGGGGCGACCCTGTCCTCTTTCAGCATCTCTTTTGGATATACTCTCATCCTGCGGTCTACGTGATGGCTCTGCCGGGGATGGGCGTCATCTCTGAGATCATCCCCGTCTTTGCTAGGCGAACCATCTTTGGCTACAGAGCCATTGCGTGGTCGAGCATTGCCATCGCGGCCTTTGGCTTCTTGGTCTGGGGTCATCACATGTTCACCAGCGGGATGAGCGACACCGCTAGGATGGTTTTTTCCTTTATTACCTTCCTCGTGGCCATACCCAGCGCCATTAAGGTGTTTAACTGGGTTGCCACCTTGTACCGGGGCTCCATCGAGATCGCCTCGCCCTTTCTATACGCCCTGGCGTTTATTTTCTTCTTCTGCATCGGTGGGTTCAGCGGCTTGGTGCAAGGGGCCGTAGCCGCTGACATCCACCTTCATGACACCTATTTTGTTGTGGCCCATTTCCACTATATCGTCTTTGGCGGAACGGGGATTGCCCTCTTTGCGGCCCTCCATTTCTGGTTCCCGAAGATGTTTGGCCGGATGTACAACGAGCTGGTCGCAAAGTGGGCGTGGCTCCTCGTCTTTGTCGGGTTCAACGTTCTCTACTTCCCGATGTTTAAGCTCGGCCTCGATGGGATGCCCCGTCGATATTATGATTACCTTCCGAAGTTCCACTCCGGTCACGTCGTCTCCACCGTGGGCTCTTGGATTTTTATCGCCGGGCTGATCCTCATGTTTTGGAACTTAGCCAAGGGGCTATGGAGTGGGCCGCCTGCGGAGGATAACCCCTGGGGTGGGGCCACCTTGGAGTGGCAGATTCAGTCGCCCCCGACGCCTCATAACTTCTTGGAGATCCCAACCGTGACGAAGGGTCCGTATGAGTTCGAATGGGAGCCGATCAAATGAGCGCTGAAGAAGCCCACGTCTGGCGGGTTGATTACACCAGCTCTAAGATGGGGATGTGGATCTTCCTGTTCACGGAGGTCATGCTGTTCGGCGGGATGTTCGTCATCTATTCGGTCTATCGCGCCGTCCACCCCGAAGAGTTTCATCACGCGGCTCAGGAGCTGGATGTGCTCCTCGGAACCTTCAACACGCTCATCCTGCTGACCAGCAGCCTAACGATGGCGCTCTCCATCGCGTTCATCCAACGAGGAAATAAGCGGTGGTCCATCTATTGTTTGAGTATTACGATCATTTGCGGCTTTGGGTTCCTCGTCAACAAGTACTTTGAGTGGGGGGCGAAGTTCAGCCACGGCCTCTATCCCAGCTCGCCCGAGATGCTACACCACCCTCCAGGCGAGATCCTGTTCTATAGCCTTTACTACGTGATGACGGGCTTGCATGGAATCCACGTTCTCGCGGGCGTGGCGGTGATGGGTTGGATGTTGTATTACGTCGCCAACGAGGTGATCCACAAAACCGATTTTATATGGCTGGAGAATACCGGCCTATACTGGCACCTCGTTGATGTCATCTGGATTTTTCTTTTTCCGCTCTTCTACTTGATAACCTGAAGGAGTGGGTGCGATGGCGCATGGACATGGAGAGCCCGAATACCACATTGTCGAGTTTGGAACTTATATTTTTGTATGGATAACGTTGCTGGTGATGACCGTGCTCACGGTGGCCGTAGCCGGCCTGGAGTTAGGCCAGATCAGTGTCTTGGTGGCCCTAGCCATTGCCACCTTTAAATCGTGGGTCGTGGCCAATCATTTCATGCACCTCAGGCACGAAGACCGGACTTTCAAAATCATGGTATTAGTAGCCCTGGGCACTTTGGCTACCGTTATAGGACTGACGTATTTCGATTTCTTGTTTCGCTAAGGTCAGGTGATGATTCCCAAGGCGTCTAGCATTGCAGGCACTGTAGACTTTGTCTTCTTTTACATCGTTGGAATATCCGTTGTCTTATTGGTGGCCATCACTTTTTTGATGGTCTACTTTATTTTCAAGTACCGCCGAAGCAAGAACATTCCGCCAGCCAACATCGAGGGCCATACCCTTCTTGAGGTGACGTGGACGGTTATCCCCACCATCCTAGTCATGTCGATGTTTTACTACGGGTGGGTTGGCTTTAAAGAGATGCGGAGAGTTCCGAAGGACGCTGCGGTCGTGAAGGTTACAGCCCGCATGTGGTCGTGGGCCTTTGAGTATGAAAACGGAAAGCAGAGCGATGTTTTGAAGCTGCCTGTAAATAAACCCGTGAAGCTGGAGCTGGAATCCCTCGACGTCCTTCACGCCTTTTACGTTGCCGCTTTCCGAGTCAAGGAGGATGTCGTCCCGGGATTGAACAACTACATCTCGTTTACCCCAACCATGGTCGGCACGTATGATGCCCAATGTGCGGAATATTGCGGGATGCGCCACTCCTACATGATGGCGAAAGTCGAGGTGATGCCTGAGGAGAAGTTCCAGGAATGGTATGTCGGCAACGGCCTCGTTTCGAAGGCGGATCTTGGAGCCGAGCTGCTGAAGATTAAAGGGTGTGTGGCGTGTCACACCACCGACGGCACCCCGAGGGTAGGCCCAACGTTCAAGGGAATTTTCGGCAGGAAAGAGACCGTCGTCACTGGCGGCACAGAGAGAGACGTTGTCGTGGACGAGGAATACATACGAAAATCAATTATGGAACCCATGGCGGACGTGGTCAAAGGGTTTCCCCCCATCATGCCCCCGCAAAAGGGCCTCATCACGGATGAAGAGATTCAGCAGATTATCGCTTATTTGAAGGGGTTACATTAATAAAGGGAATCACTAGGTGTGCAGCGCTACCTTAAGATATTCTTCGACCTAAGCAAGGGAAGAATCGCTCTCCTTGCCGCACTCTCCACTGCCACAGGCTACATACTCGCCGCCGATAGCGTATCGTTGGCAATCGTATTCCCGACGGTAGGGCTCTTCTTGCTGGCCTGCGGCTCCTCGGCGCTCAATCAGTACCAGGAGGGAGAGATCGATTCCTTGATGAAAAGGACGAAAGGTAGGCCTATACCCTCCGGAAGACTAACCCCTCCCCAGGCGTTGGCGATTGCCCTCCTCTCGATGCTGTCCGGCTCCCTCATCCTTTTGGTCGGCTCCAACGTCGTTGCGCTCAGCTTGGGCCTTTTCGCCGCATTTTGGTATAATGCGATTTACACTCCTCTAAAGAAAAGGAGCCCTTTCGCTGCTATACCAGGTGCTTTGGTAGGCGCCATACCGCCAGCGGTGGGTTGGGCCGCCGCCGGAGGGAGCCCCTTTGATCCGAAAATTTTGGCCCTGTGCTTTTTCTTCTTTGTCTGGCAGGTGCCTCATTTCTGGCTTCTTCTGTTGACCTATGGAAAGGATTATGAGGAAGCGGGGCTCCCCTCCCTTACGAGTATCTTCACCGCGGGTCAGCTCTCAAAGATCACATTCGTTTGGATTTTGGCGACGGCCGTAACATGCCTCTTGATCCCTCTTTTTGGTACGGTTCGGACCACCCTTACGAATCTTGCCCTCCTTGGGTTGACGTTGTGGCTGGTGTGGGGTGCAATGCGTTTTTTTAGGGCCCGGGGTGAAGAGCCCTCATTCAGGTGTGCATTCAGGGAAATAAATATTTATGCCCTTGCGGTTATATCGTTACTATCCCTTGATAAAGTAATAAACACCATCTTTTAGTTGGAACCTGGGAACGCTGAAGGCGACGTTCTGGGACTCGTGTCGTCCCTCGTTCTCAGCGTAGAGATGGGATAAAGGAGACGCCGGGGATGGATGAAATCCTAGCGGTCTACCTGGGAGCTGCGACCATCGGTTTCCTTCACGGCGTGGAGCCAGGCCATGGCTGGCCCGTAGCTGCTGTCTACGCCGTGAACCGCAACCGCCGCTACCTTTCCGGGCTGGTAACGGCGGGAATTCTTTCGGCCGCTCATTTGATCTCATCCCTTGCGGTGGTCCTTATCTTCCTCTTCCTCCGCCCCCACCTTGGCTTCCTCTCCGGATCAACGCTTAGCGCTATTTCCGGAACCCTCCTCCTTTTATTCGCCATTCACATGTGGCGCTCCAGTGCCCGCAGCCACCGCCATCCAGAGGATGAGAAGACGCCAGCTAGTCTCTGGCAGATGGCCACCTTTGCCTTCATCTTGGGATTCGTCCACGAAGAGGAGATCGCCCTTCTGACCCTCTGCCTGGCAGGGATCAACTGCCTTGCCTTGATGCTCACTTATGCCACGGCCGTCACGGTTGCAATCACCTGTTTGACCCTGTCTGCCGTATGGGCCTACGAGGCCGTACGCCAACGCTTCGACGCACTTGAGCGGCACCTACCGCGCTTATCCGCTGTCTTCCTTGCGGGCCTCGGGGCGCTCTACCTCTTCAAGGCCCTTTAGTCTCTCTCTGCTAGTAATCCCTTATTTGTTGTGTATGATAAAAATATGTTGAAACACTGAGCGGCAACGGACTGGTGACGCCATTAGAAACAAGGGGGGAACCATGAAAAAAATAGCGCTGGTAATGGGAGGCGGAGTGTCCCTGGGGACCTATATAGCCGGAGCCCTCACCGAACTTCTCTATGCCCTGCAACACAACACCTCGGATGAGAAGGTCGTCATCGACGTCATTGCGGGGGCCTCGGCGGGCAGTATGACGGCGGCCATGGTTGCCAAGGCGTTGCTCTATGACAAGAGCATGGTGTCGAAACTGCGTGAAGCGTGGGTGGAGCGTATCAATTGGCGGTCGCGCAACAGCTGGCCCGGCCTGCAGCGCTCCTTTCCTGACTCCGACGATCCGGTCTTGAGCCTCTTAAATGATAGTGTGGTTAGGATAATTGCCAAACGCATGCTCACCGCGCCGACGATTGCTCAGAACGACCAGGGCATCTGCGGGGCATCCCTCCGGCGGGTCGATATGGCCTTCACCCTGGCCAACTTCCACGGCGTGCCCTACGCGGTTCCCTATCAAAACGCCCCGACGGCCCCGGAAAAGGGGTTTCTCTCCACCATCTTTTCAGACTGGGTGGAGTTCAGCGTCGGGCCCGAAGCCGGAGAACAAGGACAGAATAATGAAAAGCTGGAAGAGGTCTGGGCAAAGGTGCGTCAAGCAGCGCTGGCCTCAGGAGCCTTTCCCTTCGCCTTCGAGCCAAAGGAAGTGGAGCGCCGGATACAAGACTTTGGCAGCAAGTGGCTTCAGGAGAAGTTTAAGGGTAAAACAATGACGAGGTTCCATTACTCTGACGGAGGGACCTTTAACAACGAACCACTGGCGTTGGCCGCCAAACTGGCCCGGGCGCGGGACGCCGAGGAGCCCGGAGGCGAGCGTCTCTTTCTCTTCATCGATCCTTATCTCTCGAAATTGTCCTACGTGGAGGACTTCACACGGGAGGAGTTATCGCTCCTGGCCTACGGGAAACGGTTGGTTGAGATGTTCATTTCGGAGTCGTCGGCGAAAGACTTTCTCCGCGCCCACCGCTACAACACCCGGCTGGAATGGTTCGAGGCGCTGCTGGAGTGTTTCGGCACGCTGCTGGATCACCTCGGTCAGCGTCAGATGGAAGAGGGCGAAAAGGTCTTGGCGAGGGAGGTGGACGAGTTCCTGCGAGAGAAGCTCGAGGCCGACACCGAGGATCCGCCATCTCAGGCGTCTGTGGACGAGGAGCGAGAGGAGAACTTACAGCGTATCGAGCAAACTTATTGGAAAACCCTCAACGCGAACCAGTGGGATCCATCCAAGCAGGCGTTGATGAAGGTTCTCATCCTCGCCCTTGAGCTCGCCTCGGGCCTTCGGGCCAAGCGGCAAATGAAGCTCTACCTGCTGGCACCGTCAGGCCAGAAGGGGCCCTTGGCAGGCGATTTCCTGATGAACTTTGGAGGATTTTTTAGCGAGCGTTACCGCGTGGCCGACTTCCGACACGGGCGGGTTGACTGCCGTAATGAGATTCTGAATGATTACGGCGAGGCGTTTGGTCTCAAAGGGGGTCTGGATCCTACCTTCAATTACAGGTACGACAAAAGTCTGAAGGACGCTACCTTCGCCGACCTCAACGATGAGGAGAAGAACTCCTTCAGGGAGTGGTTCAATGACGCTTTTGACTGGGCCGCTGGGCGGGCAACGAGGTCCATGAACTCGTTCTTGAGGTTTGGGGTTTGGTTAATAAAGGGCTTCATTCGCAAATGGGCCTTTAACGAGGTGACGAAGCCAAAAGCCTCCCCGGCGCAGGGAACCGGGGGAAGAGAGTTGAATTCCGACGGGGGTGAAGAAGCGTAAGTCCAAATATTAGCCAGGCCTGAGCCACCGCGAGCTGCTCTAGCGGTTTCCTTTCCGCATAGCGTGACCTCCGTTAACCCTCCCCCCACGTGTGGGCAGGGCTGACAACTCCCGACTTTCGTAGCGCCGAAACCTCCTCGGAGCTCATCCCGAGCCACTCGGCCAGGACCGTCTCGGAGTGCTCCCCAAGCGCGGGGGCCGGGCCCTGGATGCCTCCGGGGGTCGCCGAAAGCTTCACCGGGCATCCGGCCATCCGTACGGTCCCGATCCCTTCGTGCTCTACCTCCACGAGCATCTCGCGGGCCGCCACCTGGATGTGAGACGCCACCTCTTCAATCGTGTTGATGGGACCGCAGGGCACCCCGGAGTCCTCCATAACCGCTATCCACTCTGCGACGGTCTTCTCGGGACTGACCTCGGCAATTAGCGCCGTTAGCTCTTCGACATTTTCTGCTCTAAGTGCGTTGGTGGCGAAGCGCTCCTCGTTAACCAGTTCGGCCTGGCCAAGGGCCCGGCAGAACGCTCCCCAGTGGGCCGTGCCCACGGCGAAGATGACGTGGCCGTCCTTTGCGGGGAAGGCTTCGAAGGGAGCGATGGATGGGTGGCGGGTTCCGAGCGGCTTAGGAACCTCACCGGTCGTTGTGAAGCGGATGATGGCGTTCTCCAATATGGCGACCTGGCTGTCGAGCATGCCGACGTCGACTAGCTGGCCCTCGCCGGTGCGTTCGCGTGCCTGGAGGGCGGCTAGAATGCCAATCACCGTGAAGAAGGCCGCCGTGATGTCGCCTATGGAGACTCCCACACGCACCGGCTCACCCCCCGGAGTGCCGGTAATGCTCATAACGCCTCCCATTCCCTGGATGACGATATCGTAGGCGGCCCTGCCTGCTAAGGGTCCGGTTTGGCCGAAACCGCTGCAGGCGGCATAGATGAGCCTGGGGTTGCGCTCCCGGAGGGTCTCGTAGCCCAGGCCGAGCTGCTCCATCGTGCCCGGCCGGAAATTTTCCACCACAACGTCGGCCTTTGCGGCCAGCTCGATGAAGAGTTGCCGACCGTCGGGCTCCTTGAGGTTGAGGGTCAGGCTTTTCTTGCCCCGATTGAGGGAGATGAAGTAGGCGCTTGGCCGTCCTATGAAGGGCCCCACTTCGCGGGCCTCGTCACCGCGGGTCGGCTCCTCCACCTTGACGACATCGGCCCCGAGGTCGGCGAGCACCATTGTGGCATAGGGGCCCGCCAGAACGCGGGTACAGTCGAGCACCCGGATACCGCTCAGAGCTCCTTCCACAGCTATCGTCCCTCCCAATCTAGACAAGCCTATGATACGTCAGCCGGCTGGAGGTGAGCAAGGCCCCCTCGGGGCTGGTGTCACTCGTGTCCATAAAAGGGGAGGGAGAATACACATCTCCAGCGGTCCGGTTCTCTAAGCAGAAAGGATCGGATGGGTTGGGATAGAAATGCTTAGCGAGATTCTTCTTCGCTGGAGGATCGGGCGAGTGCCTTCAGGGCCTGGTAGCACTCAGGGCAGTAGACGCCACGGCCCTCCTGGGGCTTGAAGGGCACCCGGGTCGTAACGCCGCAAGCCTGGCACGTGGTGACGTGAATGTCGCGCGCCTGGGAACCCTGTGGCCCCGAATCTCGCTGCGGGCGAGGGCGTTGTGCAGACTCCCGGTATCGCTGGTTATGGTCGGGCGCCTGCCTGGGCCTGGGGCCACTGGAGATGGCCTCCCGGGGCGCGGCCTGCCCATGCGGGTCTGCCTCCCGGGACCGGGAGGTCTGCTGATTCTTGCGTGTTGCACGGCAGGGTTTGCATCGTTTCGGTGGATGCTCGAATCCCCGCTCGGCGTAGAACTGCTGCTCTCCAACGGTGAACATGAACTCCTGACCGCAGTCGGAGCAGTTGATTGCTTCATCTTGGAGTTCCATCTGAGTCGTCTCTCCCCTTATAGCTACACAGCGATAGTCAAACAGTTACACACAGTTTCTGGTGTGCGTTTCTCCAGCCACACACTCACATGCCACGAGGTACGGGTTGGAGGGTGTCAGGCGCTGGATCGTTAGGGATCGAATTGTGGCTCGTTTTTGCTCGCTTTGAATAATTCTCTGCGTAAATACTAGTATATTTTAATAAGAGCTTACCCTGTTAGTACTAAACGTATCACAATTCCCACCGTTCGTCAAATCTTAAGGGAGGATTTTTAAGGACTTTTTTCACGGCGACCAAGCTTCCTGTGTCCATGCCATCTCCCAGAATGCGTACTCATAGCGGCTGGACGCTATAAATAGGGGCTCTAAGCGTCGCAGCTCTCTTGGAGGGTAGCCGGCCACGAGCCCATCGAGCAGCGCGCGGCACTCCTCGGCCAGGGCGCCGAATTCATCTGAGGCGTACATTTCGATCCACGGATGATAGAGGGGCTGGTCATCTGGGAGGCCAATGGTTTTGAGGGCCGAGGCGATCTCCCAATAGCCCCACATACAGGGCAGGATCGCCGTTGCGATGTCCGCGAGGGAGCCTGTGGCAGCCGTGTACAGGAGGTGACGGGTGTAGGCATAACACGTGGGGGCGGGCTCGGTGGCCTCCAGCTCTTCTGCTGTGAGTCCGAAGCGGGCGGCGTACTCCCGGTGGAGGTCCATCTCAGTGTGGAGGGTCGCCTCGAGGAGGCGAGCGAAGTGCGACATGTTTGCCTCATCAGGGGCTTGGGCCACTGCGAGGGCGAAGACTTGGCAGTAGGCCAACAGGAAGATGTAGTCTTGGGCCAAGTAGAAGCGGAAGCGCTCAACAGGTAGGCTTCCGTCGCCCAGGCCCTTTACGAAGGGATGGTCTAGCTCGGCCGCCCAGATGGGCTCGGCCAGGTGTCGAAGATGGGCCGCAAAGCTCATATGTCACCTCCTGTGGTGGGATGGGAAAACCTACGGTGCCGCTATTGTGCCACAAGCCGGATCGGTGGGAAAAGGGGGGGTGCCTAGTATTGCCCGCAAGCCTCCGTTTCACCTGACCCGTTGGCGACGCCCGCTGTCTATGGTAGAATCTCTTCGCACCCTTTCGTCAAGTGGGAGAGACCATGAGCCAGGGGCGAGCAAGCCGCCACACCTCCACCCAACGGGCCAGGCCGGGGAGGAAGAATCCCGGCGCCAAAAGAGCATCCACGGAGCCTACGACTACGATCGAGACTTTTCCCAATCCAGCCCCCGAGCGGGACTATGAGATCGCATTTGACTGTCCCGAGTTTACCTGTCTCTGTCCTTTGACGGGGCAGCCCGACTTCGCCACAATTCACATAAGTTACGTGCCCGGAGAGAGTTGCGTGGAGCTTAAGAGCTTGAAGCTCTACCTCTGGTCGTACCGAGATGAGGGGGTGTTCCACGAAGCAGTGACGAACCGAATCCTCGACGACCTCGTGGAGGCCGTGGGGCCTCGCCGGATGACCGTCGTTGGGGATTTCTACGTTCGCGGCGGGATCAACACCACCGTGGCGGCCACATACGAGAGCGACGGCTCCTAAGCGCGCCCCGGACTGTGCCGACCAGGACCCGCCTCTCCTCTCCAAATAAATCTCCCGCCGACGGGCTCCGTTTGGGTCGATCTGCGGGCCTGCCCGTTGAGATTAGCCCCGAGGCTCTTAGGGGTGGGATACTCGTACTCTCGACCGACGGGGAAGTTCGGCGGCGTCTGGCGGTGGGCATGGTCCGGGCGTTGGCTCGCCGATGGCCCCTCTGGGTAGTAACCGACCGATTCCACTATCGCTGCCTGGCCGACGAACTCTTGGTCGTCCGGCGGGCCCGCCTGAAGCTCAACGTGCTTAGGCCGCCTCCGGGGGCTGATCCTCTCTCCTGGCGAGCCTCCATATGGGAGACTTTCTCCGACATATTCGAGCTCCCAAGCGAAGATGCGGCCCGGGGGGCCGAGCTCCTAGAGGACGTGGTCGCCGACGTCGGCCCCGAGAAAGCGACCCTCGTTGAGGTTGCGAAGCGGGCCGCTTCCCGTCTAGGTGATGCACGCTTCCATCCCCTCGTCGGCAAGCTTGCCTTGGCGATGCAACATCTCGCTCCGGTCCTGAATGACCCATACGGTCTCGATATCTACAGGCTTCGGGGTCGAGGGGTTGTCTTCGAGGTGGACGGCCTCCCTCTTAGACACCAGGCCTTCCTCACAGCGGCCTTGGTGTATGGTGAGACCATGGGGGAGCCTCGCGGGGACCTGGGGCGGCTGATGTGGTTTGACGAAGGGGCGTTGCTTTGGCGGCGGCGATGGCCCGAGCCTATGCGGAGTCGATGGAGGGCAGCCCTGGGAGCCCTGGATAAGGCCGGGGCGGGTGTCTCGCTGGTGACCGAGGCCTCCTCGACCCTGGAGCCAGCGGTCCTCGAGGCCCTGGGGACCAAGATGGCATTGGGGAAGCAGAGCCTCTACGAGGAGGAAGGAGTCCATAGTCTTCTCGGAGCTGACTCCCGGAGATTCGCCCTGCTGGAGGACGACCAGCTTTTGCTCGCTCAGGCGGAAACCTCGGCCCCACCGTTGAGCGTGGTCATCGAGGCCTCCCTCCTTCCTGACCTGGCCCCGACCCCCAACGACGAGGCGCTTGATGAGCTGAGCGGCCCTGAGCTTAGAGGCCTCGGCCTTTTTTGAGGTTTCATTTTGAAATCTCGACCGGCCCTGGATGGTAAAAATCATTGACGGACCGCAAATCCACTGTTAAGGTAGAAGAGAGTCGACCCAACCTCTCGTGATCACCTCCGGCATTCGGTATGGGTCGCCGGGGGGGGGAGAGACCATGACCACCAAGAAGCCAGCCAAGAATAAGCAAGAGGCCGAAGGCGAGCCGAAAGCAGAGGAGCCTGAAGTCGAGACGGCTGCCGAGCCAGAGGCCGTAGCCGCGCCCACCGCCGAGCCGAAAGCAGAAGAGCCCGAGGCCGAAGGGGCGCCGGCCGAGGAACCCAAAGAGGCCAAGGAGGCCGAGGCCGTCCCGCCCGCCGCCGAGCCACCACCACCTCCGCCCCCCTTGGCCGAGGATCGGCGCGATTTCTGGGACACGGCGGCGACATATCTCAAGAAGGCCAAGGACGAGGTGGTTCGCTCCTCCCGCGTCGGCAAACTCAGACTAGATATCGCTCGGATTAAGAAGCAGCGCAAGGACCTCTACACAGAGCTTGGCGACAAGGCTTACGAGCTCCTTAGCACTCAAAGCCTGGCGGCAGAAGGCCTGGAGAAGTTGAAGGTAGCTCTGGATGAGAAGAACGCCTTAATCGCTGCCAAGGCGGCGGAGATCGAGGCCACCGCCACCGAGGAAGCCGAGGAAGAAGCCAAGGCGAAAGAAAATAGTTGACAGGCCCAAGGAGCGGGCCTATATAAAAACATTACCACCTAAGACTTCGCGGTTTCGGTGGGGCTGTGGCGCAGCTGGGAGCGCGCTTGACTGGCAGTCAAGAGGTCACGGGTTCGATCCCCGTCAGCTCCACCAAGACTTCTCGAAAGCCGCCCGAAAGGGCGGCTTTTTTATCGAGCTACATGTAGATGGAGGAGCCCCGCTTATTGTCATAAACCCCTAAAAATTGCAATAAGGAAATTCTTATGTGCACCAAATACAATAAGGAGACCCTTTGGGGACCATCCATCCTCAGGTTCACCCGTAGGTCATCTTCCCACGTCACGGTAGCAATGGAGGGGCCTCTTGCGGCCTCCTCGCACGTTTTCTATAATCCAGACACTCGGCAGGACCCATGGCGCCCTATCGCATGAAATAGAGGGCTGCAGGCGCGCTTCCTTAAGCTTCCCTCGGCGAGGTTCTCTCTCGGTGGGCCGACGGGCTAAGACCCTCATGGTTCAGGGAACCGGCTCCTACGTGGGCAAGAGCGTCCTCGTGACCGCCTTTTGCCGGCTCTTTCGGCGGGCGGGCGTTAAGGTCGCTCCCTTCAAGGCCCAGAACATGGCCCTTAACTCCTTCGCCACGGTCGACGGCGGTGAGATCGGCCGTTCCCAGGCCGTCCAGGCGCAGGCCGCTGGCCTCGCCCCGACCGTCGACATGAATCCCGTCTTGTTGAAGCCCACGCGTGGGCGCGGCAGCCAGGTGGTACTCCACGGCCGGCCCGTCGGCTACTTGGACGAAAGCACTCAGGAGGCCTTCAAACCCAGGTTTCGGGCGGGGATCGAGGAGAGCATGGATCGACTCCTGGACTCCTTCGAGGTGGTGGTCATCGAGGGGGCGGGCAGCCCCGCGGAGATCAATCTCATGGAGCACGACCTCGTCAATATGTTCGTGGCCCGCCGGGCCGAGGCCCCCGTGCTTCTGGTCGGCGACATCGACCGGGGCGGTGTGTTCGCATGGCTGCTGGGCACCCTCGATCTATTGAGCGCCGAGGAGCGTAGACTCGTCAAGGGGCTCATCGTGAACAAATTCCGGGGTGAGCGGTCGATGCTGGAGCCGGCTCTCCGCTCTCTGGAGGGGCGCTGCGGCCTACCGGTTCTCGGCGTGCTGCCCTACTTTACCGACATCGCCATCCCCCAAGAGGATGGGGTGGCCCTGGAAGAACGGGGAATGGAGCAAGGAGCTCCATCCGACGGAAAGCTCGATGTGGCCGTCGTCCGCTTTCCCCACATTGCCAACTTCACCGACTTCGACGCCCTGGCCGCCGAGCCCGATGTGGCCCTACGCTACGTCGAGAGCCCTGAGACCTTCGGGGCTCCAGACCTCCTCATCCTTCCTGGGACGAAGGCCACAGTCGCCGACCTGTCGTGGCTCCGCCGGGTGGGGCTGGACCGCGCAGCTCTCGGCTTCGCTGAGCGGGGTGGCCGGGTGGTAGGCCTCTGCGGAGGCTACCAAATGCTCGGGCTCCTCATCCGCGACCCGGCGGGGGTGGAGGCAGGCCGTGGCGAGGTTGCCGGTCTCGGCCTTCTCGAGGTCGAGACGACCTTTGCTTCGACAAAGTTGACCGAGCAGGTCCGGGCCCGCCACGCCTCTTCGGGTCTCGTGGTCGAGGGCTACGAAATTCATATGGGCCAGACGGCTCGGCCCCCCGGGGTATCGGCGGCCTTCGTTCTTGAGCGACGTGGCTCCCAGGAGGTGAGTGAAGGTGAGGGTGCCGTGGACTCCATCGGCCGCGTCATGGGGACGAACATCCACGGATGCTTTGACGCGGCGGCCTTCCGGCGACACCTCCTCGACACGCTCCGGGCTGATTGCGGTTGGCCTCCGGTGGGCCGGACGAGTTCCTTCAACCTAGAAGACGAGTATGATCGGCTGGCCGATCTAGTCGAGGCCCACCTTGACTGGCCCGCCATCTTCCGCATAGTTGAAGAAGGTGGGCACATTGCATAAATGGGGGCGGAGTGTCAGATGATCTCTATGACTGTTCGGTGCGGATGGAGAGGGGCCAGAGCCTCGTGCTAGTTGACGGCACCCTTAATGGCCCCGACGGACGTGGAGAATAGGTTCAATACTGAGAATCCGAAGGCCTGGAGGGTGATGACGATGAATGCGGCGATGAGTGAGACTACCAAAGCGTACTCAAGGGCCGAAGCACCTTCTTCTCGACGCCAGAAGGAGCGAAGCAACGGGCGGTCCCCTTTTCTTTCGGTACCCATATTGATCCTCTAGGGGTGAATGGTGAGCTAGACAGTAGGCGTTCCACCGTCCCTAGCCGATTATTAATATAGCATCTCGGCTATCGGTTCGCAAGTGTATTTTTTCGAAGGCAGCTTTAACATCATCGTACCCCGTCTTTAGGATAGGGGATTCTAGACCCTGGGATTTCAACCGTGGCGTCTCTCGTCCTTGTTGCAATTCAGTTGCTCTTCGGCCTTCTCATCTTGGCCTGCGTTCTCTATTTCCTATCAGTCCTTATCTACCTGCCGCTAACCAACCAGGCCGCCTTCATCCCTACCTTTCGATGGTGTGTTGAGCATATCTTGGCAGAGGCCCCCATCGATGCAGGGGCGCGGTTCGTGGATTTGGGGGCCGGCGACGGACGGATTCTGACGGCCGTCGAGCGGATTTACGGTCTGGAGGCGGTCGGCTTTGAGTGCAATCCGGTGGCGTACGCCGTTAGTTGGGTGAACCTTTGGTTTAAGGGCTCCCATGCCCGTCTCATCCTAGGAAATTTTCACAAAGCCGACCTCTCGGGCTATGATGTAATCTATTGTTACCTGTTCCCCGAAGTTATGAAAAAGCTCTTTCCAAAGTTCCAGGTCAACGCCAAACCCGGAGCCCTCATCATCAGCCGTATCTACACTCTGGGCGACTGGAAGCCATTCCGGACCCTCCAGTACGTCGGGCCCAACGGCCCGGAGGCCACCTACTTCTACCGGGTGCCGGAGGCGGCGGAAGTCGAGTCCATCCGCCTTAGCGATAGAGAAGATCAATGGGGCGACGGTGGAAGGGTGGAGGGCCAGCTTGAAGATTGAGCCAGAGGGGCCCCTTACTCCCCGAGGTAGGCAGACCTCACCTGAGGGTGCCGTATCAGGCGGTCGGCGTCGTCGTGCATCACAATTCGCCCCGTTTCCATCACATAGCCCGTCTGGGCCATCGTGAGGGCAATGTGGGCGTTTTGCTCGACGAGAAAGAGGGTCGTCCCGCTTCGGTTTATCTCAGCAAGAATCTCGAATATTTTCTCTACGATCAGGGGCGCAAGCCCGAGGGATGGTTCATCCAACAAGAGCAGGCGCGGGCGTGCCATGAGGGCCCGGCCGATGGCCAGCATCTGCTGCTCTCCGCCCGAGAGGGTTCCGCCCTTCTGGGCCCTTCGCTCGGCGAGGATGGGGAAAAGGCTAGAGACCCATTCGAGGTCCTCGGCCACTGCCTCCCGGTCGCGCCGAGTGTAGGCTCCCAGGGCGAGGTTCTCCGCGACCGTGAGTTCCGGGAAGATTCGCCGCCCTTCGGGCACCAGGCTCACCCCTAGTTGGACGATGTCATCAGCCGAGAGGCCGTCGATTCTGCGCCCCTGGAGTGAGATGCTACCTCGAAGCGGCTGGAGGATCCCGGCTATGGTCAACAGGGTGGTTGATTTGCCGGCCCCGTTTGCTCCGATGAGGCAGGCGATCTCGCCATTACGAATGGTGATATCCACGCCCTTGACGGCCTCTAAGAGCCCATAGGCGGTCGAAACACCCCTAAGCTCAAGCATGGGCTCCCTTTCCCAGATAGGCCTCGATCACTTGAGGGTCGTGGCGGACCTCTTCGGGTAGCCCCTCGGCTATCTTCCTTCCGTAGTCGAGGACCACAATATGCTCGCAGACACCCATCACCACCTTCATGTCGTGCTCGATGAGCAGGACCGTTACTCCCCGGTCGCGGATGCGCTCGATGAGCTGCATGAGCTCGCGGCTCTCCTGTGGGTTCATCCCGGCGGCCGGCTCGTCGAGCAGCAGCAGGTGTGGCTCTGTGGCGAGCGCTCGGGCGACCTCGAGCCGTCGCTAGTCGCCGTAGGGGAGCGAGCTGGCGATTTGGTTGCCCCTGGATCCGAGGCCCACGAAGGCAAGAACCGCCATGGCTTCCTCGGTGATATGGCGTTCCTCGGCACGCTGGGCCGGGGTTCGAAGGACCGCGCCCGCGAGGGAGGAGCGGGTTCGGGCGTGGCGGCCGATGCGCACGTTGTCGAGGGCCGATAAGTTGTTGAATATCCGTGTGGTCTGGAATGTCCGGGCCACACCGAGGGAAGTAATGGCCTCTGGCTTGAGGCCAGCCAGCCCGACTGGCCTGTCCGTCGCCAGAAGCCGGATGGAGCCGGCGCTCATCCTAACCATACCGGTGATGCAATTAAAGAGGGTAGTCTTGCCGGCCCCGTTGGGCCCTATCAGGCCGAAGATCGAGCCCCTGGGGACCGTGGTGCTGACTGCGTCGACGGCGGTAAGGCCCCCGTATTTCTTTGTGACGGCGTCGATCTCCAGGATCGGTGTCACGACGGAACCTCCCCGCTCCCAGGCCCTCTGGGTTCGCTCTCAAGGTCGGCACGCTCGTGCTCAAGGGGACGCATTTCTCCTCGGACGTGCTCGACGGCCAGCAGGCCCGACGGACGGAAGCGCATCATGAGGATGAGGATGAGGCCAAAGATCATGTAGCGGAGCACCCCAAATGGGCGGAGGGTCTCCTGGAGGAGGATGAGGATCGCTGCTCCGAGCATCGTTCCGGGAATGGAGCCCATCCCCCCCAGGACGATCATGCAGAGGATGAGGACGCTCTCCCAGAATTTGAACATGTTGGGGCTTATGAAGGTGAACCATGCAGCGAAGAAGGCCCCGCCAAGGGCGCCGAGGGAGGCGCTGATGGCGAAGGCGATGACCTTCGTCTGAATTATGGGTATCCCGCAGTGTGCCGCCGCTACCTCGTCCTCTCGGATAGCGAAAAAGGCCCGTCCGAGACGCGAGTCTGCGAGGCGTCGGCAAAGGATGACGGTGAGCACAAGAAGGCCGAGGATCGTGTAGTAGTAGGGGATCTCGCCGTAGAAGGAGTGGCCCAAGATACTGGGAGGGGTGATGCCCGGCAGACCCATGGGGCCCCGGGTGAGGCTGACCCAGTTTGTGATGACGAGGACAACGATCTCAGAAAACCCGAAGGTGACGATGGCGAAGTAGTCGCCCGTTAGCCGCAGGGTGGGGGCCCCCAGGAGAATTCCCCAGATGGCCCCGTTGAGGGCTGCCAGGGGAAGGACGAGCCAGAAGCTCACTCCAAGCTTCAGTATGAGGAGGCCCGCCGTGTAGGCGCCGATCCCGTAGAAGCCCACGAAGCCCAAGTCGAGGAGGCCGCAAAAGCCAGGGATGATGTTGAGGCCCAGGGCGAGCAGCATATAGAGCATGATGGTGATGGCGACGTGGAGTGGATAGCCTCCGATCATGAGGGGTGCGGCGAGGACGACCATGCAGACGGCCACGAGAAAGGGTCGGTTGCGGGTCTCAATTAATCGGGCGATACGCTCCCATAGGGCGCGGGCCCGTCTCCCGAGGGCGCGACTGAACTCCACGGATCTTTCCTTTCCCTACGTTCGCTCTACGGCCGGGCTCCCAAGGAGCCCCGAGGGTTTGAAAATGATGACGAGAATCATGATGGCGTAGGCGATTGCATATCGGTACTCCGAGCTGATGTAGGCCGCCCCGAGGGCCTCGGCCAGGCCGAGGATCAGACCGCCCAGGATGGCTCCGACCACGTTGCCGATTCCCCCAAGAACCGCGGCGGCGAAGGCCACCACCCCGACCCGGTAGCCCATGGTGGGAAAGATTGCGTTGTAGTACACCCCGACGAGCACCCCGGCGGCGGCGCCCAGGGCGCTGCCCAAGGCGAAGGTGAAGGCTATGACGCGGTTTACGTTGATTCCGACGAGGCTTGCCATCAGCTGGTCTTGGGCACAGGCCCGCATGGCGGTGCCGATTCGGGTGCGGTTGACGATTATGTACAGGCTCACCATCATCAGCAGGCTGACGGTGAGGATGAGCACCTGGAGCCAGGATATTTGAAGGATGATGGCGAGGTCGGGCCGGTCGGCCACCGCCGGGGGGATTTCGCCGAACGTAGCCATTGTGGTGCCACCGGCCTTGGCCAGGGAAAAGGCGGACGCGTAGAAGAACTTGGGGATCGCCTCATAAGGGTAGGGTCGGGTGTTTGCGCCCCAGATGGCCTGAGCGACATTCTGGAGAAAGAGGCTCATCCCAATGGCGGTAATCAGGGCAGCCAGCCGGGGAGCCCGCCGGAGGGGTCGGTAGGCCACGTAGTCGATGGCGACCCCTAAGAGGGCGCAGCCCGCCATGCTGAGCAACAGGGCCACCGGAAAGGGGAGATGCAGGAAGGAGATGGCGGTGAAGGCGAGGTAGGCCCCTATCATGTAAATCTCACCGTGGGCGAAGTTGATGAGCTGGATGATACCGTAGACCATAGTGTAGCCCACGGCGACGAGCGCGTAGACGCTTCCTAAGGTAAGGCCGTTAATAAGCTGCTGTGGAAACATGGATTGCTAGCATCCCCCCGAATGGTGGCGGGGGGTACTCTAGAGACGGAATTGTGGCACAGCGAGGGGATGTTGGAAAGCGCCAGCCTACGAGGAGCAGCCGCCGGTCACTTCATCTGTTTCTCGGCGGCCACCCACTTGCCTCCTTTTACCTCCTGCATGTAGACGGGCTTTTTGCAATCCCCATTCGCATCGAAAAAGGTGACCCCGGTGATGCCGTGGTAGCCCGTCTCGAGGGATGTCTTGGCTGCTAAGGCGTCCCGAATGGCCTTCCGGTCGGAGCTTCCGATCTCCTCGATGGTCTTGGCGACCATGCCGATGGCGTCGTAGGCGTTGGCCGCAATCCAATCCGGGGCCACCCCGTAGCGGGCCTCAAACTTCTTGGCGAAGGCCTGGGCCTTTGGGCCGCCGGCCTCGAACAGAAAGGGGCTCGTGACGATTGTCCCTTCGGCTGCCGGACCAGCCAGTCGGATGTACTCGTCGCTGGCCATCCCGTCGGCACCGAGAATTTGGATCTTTTTCATTCCGATCTGGCGGGTCTGTGAGGCGATGAGGCCCCCCTGGTTGTAGAGGCCGGAGACGAAAATAGCCTGCGGCCTGCGGGTGCGGAGCTTCGTAAGCTGGGAGCGAAAGTCGATGCTCTCGCGGTCGTAGGCCTCTTGGCCGACGACCTTAAGGCCGATCCTGTTGGCCTGGGCCACGAAGCTATCCTTTAGCCCCCGGCCGTAGTCGTCGTTGTCGTAAAAGACCGCCACCCGATTAAGCCCCAAGGCGTTTTTGGCGTAGTTGGCCACGCTTTGGCCCTGGAAGGTGTCCTCGAAGACGTTCCGGAAGGTCCAGGGGCTTCCCTTGGCCACCTCCGGGTTCGTGCATCCGTAGGAGAACTCCACCACGCCTTCTCGGGCGTAGATGGGCTTGCCCGCCAGACAGCAAGAGGAGTTGAAGTGGCCTATGACCACCGAGACGTTTCGGTCGGCGGCGAATTTAGTGGCCACGGAAGCCGCCTCCTTGGGGTCCGCCTTATCGTCGCCTACGCGAAAGCTCAACGGAAGCTTCTTTCCGGCGACGAGGAGGCCCCCTTGGGCATTAACTTCTTCTGTAAAGAGTTCGACAGCCCGCTTGGCCATGATGCCGTATTGGGCGGAATCACCCGTCATCGGGCCGACCACGGCCACAACCACACCCTCTACACGGCCGCAACCGGCTCCCACTAGGGCTACCAGCAGCCCGACTATAGCCCAACCTGCAAAACGCCGCATGGCTTCTCCCTCCTAAGGTGGTTGGTTTTGGGCCAGCAAGTGGGTTCCAATGCACCTTTAAGGAAATAGACCCAATTCCCGGTAGGATGTGGTGATTTTCTTGATAGCTACAATATAGGCAGCCGTCCGGAGGCTGGAGAGCTTACGGCGCCGCTTGAGAACTTCGCGGATTTCTTCGTACGCGTTCACCATTGTACCTTCCAACCCGGAGTTGACCAAGTCGACCTCTTCGGCCCCGCGTACCAGGATATCGCGAACTTTGGGAGGGATGTTAATCCCGGTGCTACTTTCCAGGAAATCGACGAAGCTTTGGCCACGGGATTCCTCCAGCCGATGCTGCATTCTTCCGAATCGGATGTGCGCGAGATTTTTGCTCCATTCAAAATAAGAGACGGTAACTCCGCCGGCGTTCAGGTAAACATCAGGGATAATCAGGATGCCGCGCTCGAGCAGGATTTTATCGGCTCCCGGTGTCACTGGGCCGTTGGCGGCTTCGGCTATGACACTGGTGCGTATTTTCCGGACGTTCTGTAGGGTGATCTGATTCTCCAGGGCAGCCGGTATTAAGATATCGCATTCGACTTCGAGAATTTTCTTAGGATCGTCGATGGTCTTCGCGCCTGGGAAATTTCGAATCGAGCCGGTTTTTTTACGATGAAGGTCCAATTTTGCAATGTTAAGCCCCTTGGGGTCATACACCCCTCCAGCGTACTCCCCAACCCCAATGATCTTGCACTCATCTTCTTCCCAGAGATATCTGGCGGCGTGGTAGCCGACGTTGCCAAACCCCTGGACGACCACGCGCTTGCCGGCGAGGCCGGGCTGAAGTCCGACGGCCCGAATATCTTCACTGTGGCTAAAGGCTTGGCGAATCCCAAACTGAACGCCCCGGCCCGTTGCCTCTTTACGGCCTCGGATGCCACCCTGGCTCACGGGCTTTCCGGTGACACAAGCCAGGTTGTCGATCCCGCCGGTGTGGAAGGCGTCGTAGGTATCGAAGATCCAGGCCATCTCCCGCTCTCCGGTTCCCATGTCGGGCGCTGGAACGTTAACCCCTGGGCCGATGAACCCCTTGCGGATTAGCTCGGTCGTATAACGGCGTGTAATCTTCTCCAACTGGCCTTCGGTGTAGTCTCTCGGATTGATGGCGACCCCACCTTTGGATCCACCAAAGGGGACGTCTACGATGGCGCACTTGTAAGTCATCAGGGCGGCCAGGGCCATAATGTCGTTCTGGTCAACATGGGGGTGAAAGCGGATCCCCCCTTTTAAGGGTTTCCGATGGTGAGAGTGCTCGGCGCGCCAGCCCCGAATAATTTGGTAGTTTCTGCCGAACTTAACGGGGAATTTGAACATGATCACATTGTTGCACTGCTTAATCAGCTCCAGCAGTCCCTTCGGCTCCTTTAGGAATGAAGCGGCTTGGTCGAACTGGGCTGAGACGATATTGTTGAGGTTAAGGTCTTCTTTTGGGTTGGTTGGATTTCTGGCCATTGGGTGAGCCTCCTGCAGGACGGCACCGTTCATCAATATTTACTTAGAGCAGTCCTGCCGCTATCCAAGGGCTTTACGACTCCTTTCACGGGGTTACTTACGCCATTATATATACATTCGGCAAGGATTCAAAAGACTTTAGCCGATGTTGCCCGGTGGGGTTTGATATGTTGACCTAAGGTAACTTTCGACTTGCCGCGGAAGGGATTGACAGGTCCTTTCCTTGGATTGTTTTCCACCAAGGGGGTTGCTAATCTCTCGAGTATTTGGCATTATTTGTCCATCTCACGAGCGCAGTGTACCCCTTTTAAAGGACCTAAGACAACGTCAACTCCGGAGTCCGTGGGTGTTGGAACGCCGGGTCAAGGGGTTGCTTAGGGAATGCTCCCTGATAAGAGGTGCGTCTGTTTTAAGCTGGAGTGCCCCGATCCTCGGGCGCATTTAAAGTGGGGGCTCGTTATTGTCTACCCACCTTCGGGTTGGGTTTGTTGCGATTCGGGGAGAAAACTTATGGAGGGGGGTGAGACAAGGAAGGTCGTCCCCGAACAAAGCGCGCCTCTTCCTGCATAATTACACGTTATTAAAAGAGATGCACTTATGAAGACAGCAAACCGGGTTTTTACGTACCTTACTAGGGCCGTCTTGGTTCTTGGGCTCTTGGGGTTGGTTGCCTGTGAGGCTGAGAAAAAGAATCCTATCAAGATCGGCTACTCCCTGGCTCTGACGGGAAAGTACGCCAAAACGGGCAAATACCAGCAAGAAGCCTTCGTCATGTGGGCCGAGGAGATCAACAAGCACGGCGGGCTATTGGGCCGGCCCGTCAAGCTCATCCACTACGACGATAAGAGCGACCCCAAAACGGGTGTAAAGCTGTATGAGAAGCTCATCACCCAGGACAAAGTGGATTTGGTTTTTGGCCCCTACTCCAGCGCCGTGACCAATCCGGTGGCGGGGGTGACGGAGAAGTACAAGTACCCTATGATCACCGCCGGAGCTCCCTCTTCGAAGATTTTCGCCCAGGGGCGCAAGTACGTCTTCGGCAGCTACTCCCCGGCCAAAGACTACATGGATGGGGCCTTCGCCCTGGCCAAGGAAAAGGGCTTGAAGACCGTTGCCCTCATTTACGCCGACAGCCTCTTTCCCATCAGCACCGCCAAGGGGGTGAAGGAGAAGGCCGGTAGCTACGGGCTGAGGATTGTCTACGAGGAGAAATATCCCCGCAAGACCTCTGACGTCTCGCCTTTACTGAGCAAAATCAAGGCGCGAAATCCAGATGTTGTCTTTGCGGCCAGCTACCTTCCCGACTCCGTGCTCATCACCCGGCAGATGAAAGAGCTCGACGTCAACCCCAAGATACTCGCCTTCACCGTCGGGCCAGCCCTTCCCGAGTTCGGCAGAGACCTCGGCGACTTGGCGAATTACGTCTACGGAGCCACCCAATGGGAGCCAGACCCACAGCTGCCATTCCCGAAGCAGAAGGAGTGGGTCGAGCAGTACACGAAGCGTTGGGGCCGCGAGCCAAACTATCACGCGGCCAGCGGGTGGTCGGCCGCTCAGGTCATGGAATCGTGCGTCAAGAAGGTGGGTTCCATCAATCGAGATAAGATCCGCGACTGCCTCGCATCCACAAATATGATGACCGTCCACGGCCAATACTCGGTCGATCCCGTGACCGGCGAGCAGCGCGGCCACGAGATACTGCTAATCCAGTGGCAGAAAGGTAAGAAGGAAATCGTATATCCGGCGAAATACCGCTCGGCGTCTCCCAATTTCCCGACCCCTAAATGGGGCAATCGGTGAGAAGACGCCTCTAGCCGCTGCACCCCCCCGGGCCTGGAGGACCATACCCGGGGGGGTTGCTTGTTTGGGGGCTGCATCGGTCTTCACGGGGTAGACGTCGCTAAATAGAGACGAGGGATGGCGGGACGGTGAATTTGACGGGACCGCCAAGCTCCGATATGATTACTCTGTCTGGGCGGCGTCCCAGACCCGGCCCTCCTTAGACTGGCGACTTTCCTTATGTCATTCGAGTTTTTCACTCCCGCCATTGTCTTTCAGACGGCTGTAAGTGGACTTCTGCTGGGGGGCATCTACGCCCTCGTCGCCTTGGGGTTGACCCTCATCTTCGGCGTCATGCGGGTCATCAACGTGGCCCACGGAACGTTCTTGATGGTGGGGGCCTACATTACCTATTGGCTCTATAATAGCTACGGCCTCAATCCCATCGTTTCCCTTGCGGTCTCGATGCCACTGCTTTTCGTCTTGGGGGTTGTTCTGCACAAGTTCGTCGTCGCTAAGGTGGTCGATGCCCCGGAGTTGACCTCCCTCCTGGTGACCTTCGGCATCTCCATAGTCATCATC
>JADFOP010000029.1 GCA_022562795.1 Nitrospinota bacterium | reverse complement strand
TGCCCTTTGGTGCAGCTTTAAGCCTTTCAAGTGTGTCCTCCGAAAACTGGCGACATCTTTCTATTAAATCCATAATTAGTTTTGAATCACTAAAAGACCCTGAGCCTTCAAGGCGTTCAACAAGCGCATTTGAAATCTTGGCCGCAATCTGAGGTTTTGCTGCAAGCAATTCCACAATCTCTTTTGCAATTTCCTCTGGCATTCGGTCTTTAGCTTGAAGTGCTTGGTATTTACCTATGAAGCCATAGGGATCGATTCCAGCTTTCAGAGGAACAATTGGAACTTTGCGGCCGATAGCCACACCCACTTCTTGATCTGTCCATTCGCTTTCATTAAAACCTGGAGTTAAATACGCTACGAGAGCATCCATTGTCGTTAGGGCTGTCTCAATTTCTGTCTGCCATTCCCTTGTTGGCTCAATATCCTCATGAGCGAGAAAACATACAAGCCCATAATCTCCCAATTCAGTTTTTATAGCTTTGATGGCTTTTTTTTCAGTAGCGAGACCACTGAGAAATATACGTAGATGATTGGGTGACCAAAAAGTTGGTAGTTCAGAGGATTCAAGTTCTGTCACAACCCCTAGATGTTTAGCTAATTTCACTAAAGATTGATTGCTGGCGTCGCTGATCATATCGATGACATAATCGCCCTTGGTATCTCCGTTCCATTCATCGGTCCAAGGCAAGTTAAATTGTTTTAGAGTTAAATCAATGAGCTTCCAGCTCTCTTCTCCAAGGGAGGCGGATATTTCTTTAATGAGATGGATTCTGTCGGAGGGTTTCATATTAAGGCATTCCTTTTTTTAGTCGGCAACTAACCGCCGCGCATGAACGTGAAGCGCGGAGGGTCTCTGAAACGCCCAGCGTTTCAGGCGGTCCATGTGCAACGCTTTGTTAGAGTGCATCACGAGACTCTCACTAAAGCCCAGAGTACATGTCTGCCTTGATTGACAAGTATTCGGCGATCAGGGTATCTGCCCCAACAAGAATCACTGAGATCTTGTCGATCACTTCCTTTACGTTCCGGAGATTGATGTGCCGAACCACCGGAGGAAGTGAAGGGTTCCCATCTAGGTCTTCCGGATATCGAAATGCCGTAGATGTGGGGTCGACTTGACAGAACTCCTCGATTAGGCGGGCTATCTGAGCTTGCTCCTCCTCAGAATCCCCGGGAAAAATCTCACGCAATAAGTCGCTACAAACCTTCCACAGCTCATCAATCCGGTGAGTCTTGGGAAAAGGCTCATGAATGTCCAGCAGGTCTCTACCCTGTCGTATCAAATTTTTGATCTTCAGTTCAAGATACTGTCGATACAAGAATACGACCGGATACACGAGAGTATCCTGCCGCCCTTGGTGCTTTTCGACATGGGCCATGAGTACGTCGGCGGCGTCTTTGTATCCTGTCGCGTAGATATGCCAATCGTCAGGGAGGAAGTTGACGCAGGCGTTGTTCCACCAGTCGTCGTCGCCCTCAAAGAGCCTATCATCCTCGGATGGGAGCTGAGGTGGTTTCAAGATCAAGAACTTACCCTTTTTCGAATTATCGATGTCGTCCGCCGCGCCATCCCCGCCTGATATGCAGCTAGTGTTCCTTAACATTACATTTGAGGTGCAGCGTAAAAACTTTACTTCACTCTAATGGATAATGCAACCGCCATTAGCAATTAAAGACTTTCTCAGGAAATCTTGAATTTCGAATAACCTCTTGAAAAGTCTATATTTGTCAAGAAATTGCCCTTCAGGCGGTCAGGCCTTCCACATTATCACGTCCCCCTACCCCGTCTCGCGCTGGAGGTAGGCTTCGATGGCGGGGACGATCTCGGCAGGCTTCTCGACGACCTGATAAATTTCTATATCCTCCGGGGTCAGGTAGCCCCGCGCGACGCTCTCGCCCCTCAGCCAGCCGAGAAGTCCACCCCAGTAGTCGGCTCCGACGAGGAAGATTGGGAAGGGTTTGATCCGCAGGGTCTGGATGAGGGTGGAGGTCTCGAAGAGCTCATCGAGGGTGCCGAAGCCTCCGGGCAGAAGGACGAAGGCCGTGGCGTATTTTACAAGCATCACCTTTCGGACGAAGAAGTAGCGGAAATCGAGCGAGATGGTCACATACGGGTTGGAGGCCTGCTCCTCGGGCAGGTCGATGTTGAGGCCCACCGACTCGCCCCCCTGCTCGAAGGCGCCCTTGTTCGCAGCCTCCATCGCCCCCGGCCCACCGCCGGTGATGACCGCGTAGCCCTCCGCCGCGAGCTCCCGGCCGATCTCCTCGGCGATACGCCAGACCGGGTCGCCCGGCTTGGAGCGCGCCGAGCCGTATATCGTCACGGCCTTCTCCAGGTGGGAGAGCGCGTCGAAGCCCTCGACAAACTCCCCAATGATGCGGAACATCCGCCACGACTCTTCGACGGCGAGCTTGTCGATCTCGTATCGCCTACTCATGGTACTCCTCCAAGCGTCTGCCTTTCCGCCGGGGCCGTCGCCCTAGCGCGGGCAAAAAAATCAGGAGGCCCGGCTCCCCGAACCCCCTTGTTCCGCTTTGGTGGTGCCCAAGGAGGGACTCGAACCCCCACGGCCGTAAGGCCACATGACCCTGAATCATGCGCGTCTGCCAATTCCGCCACTTGGGCACTGGCCCCCATCCCGGTGTTGAGGCGGGAGGTCATCTTAGCAAACTCCGCCCCAAAGTCAACGACCACGGGAGGCGGGAGAGGCCGCCGCCTTCATGCATGGGGGAAGAGAAAGGGCCAGGGGGAGCCCCCCCCGGCCCTTCCAGATTTGCCCGCCCAGTTATTTACAGACCGATGCAGACGGCCTTGGTCTCCGTGTAGAGGTCGAGGGCCCCTTTGCCCATCTCCCGGCCCCAGCCGGACTGCTTGTATCCGCCGAAGGGGAGCGCGGCGTCGAAGATGTTGAAGCAGTTTATCCAGACGGTGCCCGCGCGGAGCTGCTCGGCCACCCGGTGGGCCTTGGAGATATCCCCCGTCCAGATGCCGGCCGCGAGGCCGTAGACGGTTTCGTTGGCGACCGGAAGCACCTCTTCGGTCTTCGTGAACGGCTCGGCGACGACGACCGGCCCGAAAATCTCCTCGCGGACGATGCTCATCTCCGGCCGGGCGTCGGTTATCACGGTGGGTGAGACGAAGTAGCCGCGCTCACCGATACGACGGCCGCCCGTGACGACGCACGCGCCGTCGTTCTGGCCGGCGTCGATGTAGCCGGTCACGCGCTCCAGCTGCTCCTCAGAGACGAGCGGGCCCATTTGCGTGTCGGCGGCGAGGCCGGGGCCGAGCTTGATATTCTGGGCGGCCTCGGAAACGCCGGCAACCACGTCGTCGAAGATCTCCCGCTCGACCAAGAGGCGAGAGCCGGCGCAGCAGCACTGGCCGTGGTTGAAGAAGATGGCGCTGGCTACGCCCGCGATGGCGGCGTCGAGATCGGGGGAGTCCTTGAAGACGATGTTGGGAGATTTGCCGCCGAGCTCGAGGGTGACTTTCTTCAGGTTCCCAGTAGCGGCCTGGACGATGAGCTTGCCGACCTCGGTTGAGCCGGTGAAGGCGATCTTATCGACGCCATCGTGCGCGGCGAGCGCCGCCCCGGCCGTCTCGCCGTAACCCGGCACGATGTTGACGACACCGTCGGGCGCGCCCGCTTCCTGAATTATCTCGCCGAGCCGCAGGGCGGAGAGCGGCGTCTGCTCGGCGGGCTTGAGGACGATGGCGTTTCCGGTCGCGAGCGCGGGGCCGAGCTTCCAGGCGGCCATAAGGAGCGGGAAATTCCACGGGATTATCTGGCCCACCACGCCGATTGGCTCGCGCGTGGTGAAGGCGTGGAACTTGGCGCCCGGCGCGTAGGGCACCGAGATGGGTATGGTGCTGCCCTCGATTTTCGTCGCCCAGCCGGCCATGTAGTGAAACAGGTCGGCGGCGAGCGGCACGTCCGCGACCTTGGCGACGCCGAGGGGCTTGCCGTTGTCGAGTGAGTCCAGCTCGGCGAGCTCGTCGAGGTTCTCGAGAATCAAATCGCCGATTTTCCAAATGATGCGGCCGCGCTCCGAAGGCGTCATCCGGCGCCACGGGCCCTCCTCGAACGCTTTCCGGGCGGCATCGACGGCGCGGTCGATGTCCTCCCTGTCCCCCTCGGCCACACGCGCGAGCTCGTCACCGGTCGCCGGGTTGTAAACCGGAAAGGTCTTGCCGGAAGCGGCGTCGGCCCACCGGCCGCCTATGAGCAGCTTCCGGGGCGAGGCCAAAAACTCCTCCACCTTGGAACTGATCTCTACTTCGGGAAATTCAATGGATGTGGTAGGGACCATTATGCTCTCCTCCAGGTTGGCGGTTGCTGGTAGGAGTGGATGACTCCTGCTCTCTGGGCTTGCCCCCCTCTCCCTTGAGGACTGCCCCCGGACAAGGCGAGGTGTTTGAAAGGATGTTTAAGATTATCACATTGCGGAGGGAAAAGAAACCCGTTCCGCCCTGAACCCCAGGCGCCGTCGAGGAGGGAGACGACCCCTGATAGAAACCGGCCAGATGTGCCAACACAACGACTCGCGAGCCTCCCTAAACCGCACCAAGCCTCAAGCAGACAGCGGGGCGATTTCCACCAGCCGCTGGTAGTCGTAGCCGAAGGGGGCCAGCATGGTCCCGGCGGCCTCAAGGAGCAGGTCGGTATATTTGCCGACGTCGTAGCCGCAGCTTTCATCCATCGTTGCATACGCCCTGGCCCTCGGCCCTCCACTCCTTCCCTCGAAGTCTGTGATGACGTAATCGACCTTCTCCCCAGGCCTGAGAGCCACCCCCCTGGAGACGAGCTCTCCCGCCACCTCAGCCAAGATGCTCTTTTTCTTATAGCTTAAGGGGTCTTTCGACAACCGCTTCCTTATCACGAGCTCGTGCAGCGGCACCCCTCCTTCCCTTAGCTCCGCCAGATACCCGGAGAGCACCTCCAGAGCATCATCCACCTTGGCCTTGATCTCTTCTACGCTCCCGGCCTCTGAGAGTAGCCTTACGATTTCAGCCTGAGCTTTCTTGACGAACGGGGGCATGTCGGAGCGCCGCATCTCAATGCCTCGGGCCTTGACCCTCCCGTCGGTGAAGACCCCGACGAACCGGTTGGGCACGGGCATCTTGGGTGAGACCTTCGATGGGAGGAAGGCTATCCACAGGTAGACCCCTTCAAGCCCGATGGGCAGCCCCGTGGCGCGGGCCATCTCCTCGCGCAGGGCCTCGTACTCTGTCTCCGTCGAACCCTTCTTCTTCACCCAGAGGGAGTCGGTCAGGGCGTGGATGAGCGCGAAGCCTCTCGCCTCGGCGACCTCCTTCGCCTGGAGGAGCTTTTCCCTACCGTAGGCCGTGACAGACTCGTGGGCCTCGATCTTGCCGAACCGCGCGTTCTTGTAGCCCAGGTAGCCGAAGCACGTGACCAGCATCCACTTGATGGCGCACTGCCTCCGGTCATAGACTCCTCGTTCCTTCTTAGAGCCTGCTTCCTGCATGAGCGACTTGTAGCGTGCCCGCTTCTCAAGGATGGGCCTCAGGGTCTTCGGCACCAGCCCCTCCCTCCTCTGGCAGGTGGAGGCGTTGATCTCTGGGACGGCGTTGCGACAGCAGGCGCACCCCACCGTTTCAGGTGAGACGTTGTAGGTCGCCATGATGGTGGGGTACATGGAAGAGAAGTCGATCTCGGCCACGTTCTCATGGACGCCGAGCACCGGCTGGTACGTGAGACCGCCTTTGTCGGCGGTCAGCAGCTCAAGCCCCGTTTTGAACTCCTCGGCCCGCCGCTTGCGCCAGGGAATGAGGATGCCGTCTCGGACGGCCCGCTCCATCTGCATGTTGCTTATACAGGTGCCGGTTGATGTACGGGCTGTCCGCTGGACAGGAATCTTGGCGATCCTGGCGAGCTCGAAGAGGCCCTCCAGCCCCGCCTCGCCCAAAATGAAGGAATTGCAGCGGTCAACGTGCCACCGTCCGAACAGCGTCCGGGCGCCTGCCTGGTAGACGGTCTTGCCGTAGGTGAAATAAGAGCGAGCTCTTCGAGAAGCGACTTTTTGCTTCCTTGGGTCCCTATTAAGGAGCAAGGGGAGGCCCGCCGCCCCCGAAAGACTCATCAGCCGAGGGATGATGAAAGAGTCCCCCCATTCAGTGATGATGAGATCGGGATCGTGGCTCTCAAGCAAGCTATTGAAGGTGTGGATAAGCTCGGCCGGGTCGTCGGGCTCAAGGGTGTAGGTTGCGCCGTCGAGCTCCACCTCAAGCCTGCCCCGGCGACTGTGGTTGGGGTTTACCCCCCCGCCTTCGACCCTGAGTTCCATCACCCTTAAAGGAGGAATGGCGTAGTTTGTGCTCCAGGGCGAGTCAAGCGCTTCCATCGCCCCGATCCGACCCTCGGTGTCACAATCTAGACGACATCGGGCCAGCGGGAAGACATTCCTCTCGAAGAGATAGACCTGGGGCAGTGGGATATCGCAGTTAAAGAGCTCGATACCCTCCAGCCTGCCAGCGACCCTCGCCAAATGCCCGTAGGCCAGGAGGTTGGGGGTTGAGACCTTGAGGACCTCCAGGGGTCTTCCGCTCCAGAACTCCGTCCGCTCGACCCGCTCCGTTCGGATTGGCACCTTGATTCTGGAGAGGCGCTGCCTTAGCAGCCTCAGGCCCTCTCTGCTTCCCGAGGCGTAGAAGTAAGGTTCGTAGCGGTCCACGAACGCGGTTGACTTCCCCTCATCGTCCAGGAGCCACACCACCATCCCCTCGCTGGAGGGATAGACGTCAAAGAGCCAGCCGGTCGTCTCCGTCATCGCCTCGCTTCTCCTCCAGCTTTCTTATCTTCTCTTCCAGGGCCTGGATGGCCTTTTGGTGCTCAATGAGCATGGATATAAGGATCGGCTCCAAGGGCGTGGGCTTCGAGACGTACGAGAGAGCCGCTGCATGGTACCGGGCCGCCTGGAAGAGGGCGTCCAGCGTTTCTTGATCCTCTTTCCGAAGGACCCTCCGGAACTTGCTCCAGCTCGCCTGTTCCCTCAAGACCACCTGGGTTGCCGAAAGCACCGTCCGTCCCATCTATCTGTATCCCCTTCCATCGGAGATGCTTTCTGTTATCAGCTGCCGTGGGCCGCCGAGGCCCGCAGGCTTCTCGGTTGTGAGCAAGGTCCGGCCATCGTTGGTCTCAGCCCGCATCACCCGGTCGGCCTCGCCCTTAAGCTCGGCGAGAAACCTCCGTCGCATGGCGATTGGAGCCGACGCTTCGGGGCAAAGGCCCACCATGCTCACGCCTTGCCTCCTCAAGGAGCGGAGCGTCGCCACTATCCGATGGAACAGCTTCCAGGCCTCACCGTGCGAGACATCCTCGTCGTAGAGGGTATTCAGGAGGCCGGAAAGCAGTAGGCTCCGTGAGTGGAAACGCCGTAGCGCATCTGAGAGGCGTCCCGTGATTAGGGCCTCCAGCTGGTGGCAGGTGAATGCGCGGGAGATGTGGATGCGCCCCAGAAGTTCCTCTGGGCTCTGGCCGAGCCATCGGGCCGCTTCGGAGATGACGTAGGGATCGAAGGAATTGCCGCCGTCTACCACCAGCAGATGGTCGCCCCGAGCAAGGAGCACGGAGACAGCGTAGAGGGAGAGCGTGTAGGTTGTCTTGCTACCATAGAGGAGGACAAAGGACCCCCCTGGGCCTGCTCCAGGAACAGGGAGAAGCTCCCGCTGAAGGTGTGTGGGCGCTATGCGCAAATTCTCCCTCCCTCCATAGTGGAGATATCAAGCATAAACGAAAAAAAAGCGAAAATCAAGGGGGTTTTAGAATTATTTACGATGAAGGTCCGGGGTGTGGTGTCGGGGTCATCCGCCTCAGGCCCGCCTGAGGCGGATCCCTACAAAGGATTAGGCCAATGTAGCCTCCGTTCTCTTGTTATGTAGTCCGCCTTAGGTCCGCCTAAGGCGGATGGGTGTCCGCGAACAAGCATGACCCCCAGGAAAAGGATAAACCCCCGTCCGCATACACGACCCGCCCTTCATACCCTCGGACAGGGTAAACCCTGTCCCTACACAGGCACACGTCGATGTAGTCCGCCTGAGGCGGATTTAGGCTGTCCGTCGTTTCTCGCCCTTCAATCCCGCGGACAGGGTAAACCCTGTCCCTACAGGGGATTCCCCTTCCAATTCTCGGCCCCCATGTAGGGACAGCCTTTAGGCTGTCCGGCCCCTCGCCCTTCTAATTCTCAGACTGGGATAATCCGCTTCAATAGCGTTAAGTTAAAATACCCTTTGTCCGATAATAGAGCATGGAATGGTCTTCGGTGTCATAAGAGGAGTTTTAGTATTATGGCGCGGATACAAACCTCTGAGGAAGTCGATCTGGCGGCCGTCAATAACGTGCTTGGCTTCCCGGGCCTATTCAAAGGGGCGCTACTTGCACGCGCCTCGGCCATCACGCCGCTCATGAGGATAGCCGCCGCAGAGGCGATCGCCTGTTCGGCGAAGGACGGCGAGCTCGTCCCCTGCCCTCTCGACCCAGCGGTGCACCGCGCTGTGGTCAGGGCCGTCCTCTACGTGGTCGACCTCAAAAGACAAATTTCCCGAACTTTTGGAAAGGTCACCGAGGTCAATGGGCGTATTTAGCTTTGTGATATTTTATCTGAAAATCCGGGAGGGAGGGTTTCAGTTGTCCCGGGATGCCTCGACTGCTCCTAATTTATTGATCGAGGGGCCGTGTGAACTTAGAGGCGAAGATGAAGCCGCCTATTAGGAGCAATTAGGAGCAAGCGTTAGGCGGGCAATTCGTGTATTGTCTCTTTCAAAACTGGGAACAACCGTTCAGCCAGGTAGAAGCCCCCAAAGAGGACCGCGGTGTAGCCGAGCGTGCCAACAAGCGTGTTTTGAAAAAACGGTATAGCCGCCACGTAGCAGGCTGCAAGCCCTGCGGCCGTATGGGGGTAGTAAGGCCCAAAATACCACACGCCAAAGTTTGTAATCACAAAGAATAGCACCGAGCTTCCAAGCGCCGCCGCCGTAACCGCAACAAGGCTCTTCCTCGATCGGAGCAACAGGCCGATACAGGTTGTTAGAAGAATACAGAAATAAACGACCGGCAAGAGATGGTCGGGCCCAATAAAGAGGTCGCTCAAGGCCATTGCCAAAATAGGGACTGCAAACGCGGCCCGGTTGCTGGTCAGGAATGCGCCCCCGAAGAGAGCCATTGCCATTACCGGAGTGAAGTTTGGCGGATGGGGAAGGAGCCGGGTAGCGGCAGTAAACAATATCATTCCAACAAGGACACTCATGCGCGCTCTTAACATTGGCAACCCTTTCTCGTTCCACAAATCGATGGTTTCTGGTTTTTTTCTACCATAGGAGGTTAGGCCCGGTCAAGGTCAAAACGTCCTGAATTTTACGGGGCTTCATTGCGCACCTGGGATGATTCGGGGACGTGGAGCCCGGATGTCAAAGACGATGGGAACGACAATGGCCCCCTTAAGATATGGATATGGAGCGGCTCGGCGGACCGCTGCCAGGGCCTCCTGGTCGAGTATCGCCATTTGGCTTGAGGACTCCAGGGTCACCTCGGAGGGTCGCCCGTCGGGGCCCAGGGCGAAGCGAACCCGCGCCGTCCCCTCCCAGCCGAAACGGCGGGCCGCCTGAGGATAGACGAGGGCCTTCTGGATGAGGCGGCGGATGGCCTCCAGGCGCGCATCGCGGTCCCACCCCCTATTGGGCTGCTCGACCTTTGCGACGAGGAGGGGCGAGCCCGACGGAGAGGAGGGTCCGGCAGCGCTCTCCTCGTCTCCCCTCCCGACCGGACGTGGATGCGTCTCAAGCCTCAGCCTGGACTCTCCGGCCTGAGGGCTTCTCGATGGCGGCATGGGCGAAGAGGGCTCCGGGAGCGAGAGCCTCGTAGCCGTCGCCACCCGCAGTTGCGGTTTCGGAGGCGGTGGTGCGGACGGGGTGACTTGGGTATGAGGCTTCTGCGCGATGCGGATCTTCTGAGGATGCTTCATGGTGCGCTCCTCGGGAGGGGCCGCCCTACGCATGACCACCTTCGACTTGTCCTTGAGAGGTGTCCTCTGAGGGTTGGGCCGGGCTTGGACGGGGCTAGAGGCCCCTGTGGCGCCCTCTCCATTAAGGACCCTCAGGGAGATGACGTGGATAGGCTCCAGACGCCATACGGGCTGAACCCACCACCCAGTCCCCCACACCGCCACGGCGTGGAGCCCCACCGAGGCGATGAAGGCAAGGGCCATCCCCCTGCGAGGCCTGGCCCCTTGGATTTGGCGTTCTTCCTGCAACGGCCCTCCTATTGCTGGGCGAGCGTGTTTTTCCTGGGCGCTATGCTCAACTCTTGGGCCGCCCCTTGAAAAGTGACCTGCACCCCCGCCAGGACGTTAATCCCCGGCGCCGGGAAGCCGAGGACCTCCTCGTAGTCTTCGTCTAAGAGGTTCTCGGCGCGGACGAAGACCTCCACCGCGTGCGGGAATGGCGATCCCCAGAGCTCAACGAGGTGGTTTTCCAGCCGGAGGCGGGCGGCAAGATCGACGCGCATGTAGGCGGGGTTATCGAATATCGAAAGGCCCTGGCCGTCAAAGTCGAACCGCCTGCCGACGAAGACGGCGTCGCCCCGGACGGTGAGCGGGCCATACCGTGCGACAATTGAGCCGGATCCGCTGTGCTTGGGCCGCCGCAGCAGTTCCTTGCCAACGCCGACGGTCGGGCTGTCGGGGCTGGCGGAATCCTTGACGACCGTCTCTAGGCCGGTGTACTGGCCCTCGATCCGAAGCCAGTCGAAGGGCTCCACCGCACCGTAGACCTCCAATCCCTCAGAACGGACCTTGCCGAGGTTCTCGAAGTGGCCCGTGAAGGGAAAAAAGGTATCAGTGATGAACGAAATAAGATTCTTCTGCCTCACATGGAAATAGACCGCCTCAATGAAGCAGCGGCCCTTGCAGAGAGTGAGTTCAACTCCGGCATCCCAGTGGGCCGTCTCCTCGGGTGCGAGCCCCGGGTCGCCTCTAAACGGCGGCGGGCTGAAGTTCTCCCCGAATTGCGGCTCCTTGATGCCCTCTCCGTAGCTCCCCCTTATCTTCAGCGGGCCGACCCAGGTCTCCTCAGGTGGATCGCCCAGGATTATGGCGGCCGCCACCCGAGGCACCGTCTCGCCACCGAATGCCTCGTTGTCCTCAAAGCGTACGCCGGGCACGACGATAATCCGGTCGCGCCAGTTGAGCTGAGCCTGTACATAGTAGCCGAGATTTCGCCGCTCATCATTGAACTCGACAAAGGGAAAGACCTCGGAAGGGCCACCAAATGATACTGGGGTGGCGAAAATGAGCTCGCCGTCCTCCAGCTCCCACTCAACTCCTCCGGTCAAAACGGCCTCAACATCGAGCTGATTGACGTGGAGATTGAAGTGGTAGTCGGCGAGCCGGCGTTCAATCTCATCGCTCCTCTCATTGATGAAGTCGAAAGCGGGGACGGCGACATCAGTCTCCTCGGGCCGCCGGGCAATTGCGGGGTCAAAAATTAGATCTTGGGTGAAACGTCTGCGGTCCAAAACCGCGACGAAAACCGTGTGGTCGAACCAGGAAAAGAGCTGCTGGGTCAATGTGAGGCCCAATGCTAGCTCGTCGCTTTCAGAAAATTCGTCACGGTCGAAGACGAAAAAGCCCGTCTGGCCTGGCAGACCCTTTCGCTGGTCCAGGTAGTGCGCTGTGAAGGTCGCCTTGGTGTAGTCAGTCAGGGCGAGGGAAACTTTGCCCCTAGCGGTCGTGTTGCCGTAAAAGTCGTTGGGCTCGAAGAACCCGTCGGTGTCATAACGGCTCAGAGTAAAGCTGTAGCGCGTCCCCGGCCGGCTGCCCTGCAACCTGGCCATTTCTCTGGTCGTGCCCTGGTCGCCGAAGGCCGTAGAGACGGTGAGGGTCGGGGGTCCGTCGCCCTCTTTGGTAATGATGTGGATGACGCTCGTCATGGCGTCGGAGCCGTAGAGCGCGCTTCCGGCTCCCCGAAAGACTTCGATGCGCTCGATATTGTCCGACGTCAGATCGGCGAAGTTAACCAGGCCGCCCGCATCGTTGAAGGGGATGCCGTCGAGGAGGACGAGATTGTGGTCGCTCGCCCCGCCGCGGACGAAGATGGAGGTCTGGCTCCCTTCGCGGCCCGTCCCGACGACATGGAGGCCCCGGGCGCCCCTGAGGGCCTCCCGGACCGAGGGGACCTGTTTTTCCTCGATCGCCTGGCCCGTAATAACTTCTGTGGAGAAGGGGGAGAGGGAGAGCGGCACGACCGTCTTCGTGGCCGTCACGACGACGGGGCCTAGCTCTTCAGCTTTCTTAGCGGTCTGAGCCTCGGTGCCAGGAGGCTTGGCCGCCTCGGAACTCTTTGCGACCTCCTTTTCCTTCGGCTGAAGCTGGACGGCCTCGGGGCCCTGAGGCGGCCCGGGAGTGGTTTGGGCGGCAGCGGTCGCAGGCCCAAGAGCGACCAGAGCAGCCATAACCAGGGTGATTGCGAACGCGAACATGGGACACCTCCCTTTGCGGGAGGTGAGCGCCTACGGCGCGCACCTCGCCGGAACGTCCTGGCGAGGGGCGAAGGGTGTGGAGAGCTCGAAGATGTGAAAGGCGGCCCCAGGCGGGAAGAGACCCGTGGTTGGGGCCATCAAAAATCCCGGTCCTTTCCAGAACCGGGGCCGTGGAGTGATGCGAGCAACTTCCACGTCCTCTACCCCCGAAGGACTGTTGGAAACGCTCTACGAATAGGTCTACTGACTTAGGGATCGTCCTACTCGCCCTGCCTTCCCATCCCGGCAAAGGGACAGTGGCGACTTCGGGCTTTCGTCCCCCATCACAGTGGCGGAGAGACCGTGAGGGATTCTCACCCTCTTCCCTGTCTACAGCCCTAGCGGGCATCCGCAGAGAAAGACAACTATGTTTATTATATATCGCACCCTGAGTTGATAGTCAAGGATATAATAGTTTTCAGAGTGCTGACGGAGATGGAGGGCATGCCGCAGAGCCTTAAAAGACTCCCTTTCTGTTAGGCAGCGTCAGGCGGACTTTTATAGAAAATAGGATATTGGCATGTCGGAGATGGGTCGCTGGGGGAGCAGGATCTGGAGGTAAGGGGGTTACTCTGAGCCCATTTGGATTACTAAGGCCGCGCCCCCTTCTGGAATGTTTTCGGCCCGGATGGAGCCCCCGTGCGCCTCGACGATGCCCTGACAGATCGAAAGGCCAAGGCCCGTTCCCTCCCCCTCGGGCTTGGTGGTAAAGAAGGGGTCAAAGATTTTATCCATATGATCGGCGGCGATGCCCGATCCCGAGTCCTCCACCCGCAGCTCCACAAATTTCTTACCGTTGTTCTCGACCGCCTTGGTGCTCAGGACGAGCTGGCCTCCGTCGGGCATGGCGTCCTTCGCGTTGGTCAGCAGGTTGAGGACCACCTGCTGGAGCTGGCCCTGATCGGCCGAGACGGGCGGCAACCCTCCATCAAGCTTAAGCTCCAAGGAGATGTTTTGCAGCATCATTTCATTCCCCAAGAGGTCCAAGGTCCGCTCTAACATCTGATTGAAATCGAGCGGACTGCGCTCCGGCTCTCTCTGGCGAGAGAAAAAGAGGAGGTTTTGGGTGATTTTCGCAATTCGGTAGGACTGCTCCTCCAGGACTCGGAGCTGGTCGGCAATCTCCGGGGGGGTCTTTTGGTCTTTGATCATCAACTGCAGGCTCATCGTGATAATGGCAAGTGGGTTCAAGATCTCGTGGGAGACCCCGGCGGTCAGCCGGCCAATGGCCGCCAGCTTCTCGGCAGAGATGGCCGAGGCCTGGGCTCGCTCCAGCCTCTCGTACGAGTGCTTAAGCTCTTCGCTGGCCTTCCGGAGATCATCCTCGGCCAGCTTTCGCTCCCTAATGTCCTTGCTAAAGCCCACCGTCCCAACTTCATTACCCTCTTCGTCATAAAGCATTGATGCCGAAATCAAAACGGGAATTAGCTGGCCGTCCTTCGCCTGAAGTTCTGTCTCGAAGGCCGAGAGTGTACCGCCCTCTTCGCGCATCCGGCCCATCACCTCTCTCGCAACCTCCTCGCTCTCGTAGAGCACCCGTACGCGCTGGCCTATGACCTCCTCCCTCCGATAGCCCGAGAGGTCCTCTGCGCCCTGGTTGAAAGTGACCACATTTCCATCAGCATCGGTCGATATAATGGCATCCATCGACCGCTCAATAAGCGCCTCCAAGTAGTCCTTGCTCTCTATGGGATGGGTATACGGTTGCTGCATCTCTACGGACCGTCCCGCCTGGAGGTATAGAAAACGCCTCGAATTTCCTTATTTAAAAGGAAATTTTAGGAGGATGCCTATTATAATAAGCCCTTCACTGAAGTCAACACAAAAATGTAGATTTCAACAAATTAATTTTGCGTATCATAATACTGCGGCCCGCAGTTTGCCTATATCGGCGCCTCCTTTGTAATAATTCCTAAGAGAGGCACCAATAGAGGTTGTTCTCGGGCCGTCGACCTGGCCGTCAGCAACCTGGGATGGGATAGACTGGTGTCGAAAAGAGCCTGCCCCGAAGGGATGGGGATGACATTTGCCGCCCCAGCGGAGGAAGTCGCCTTGGAAAGATGGAGCTCTAGGCAGATGCGCCGCCGGACCCTAAATCACGGGTGTAAGGCAGAAGGCCGCCGGCCTTGAGAATCTCCCCCTGGCGATCGGTGAGCTCCAAAGTCACCTCGATGGTCGTCCCCTTGGTCTTGTTCTGCACGGTGAGCCTGCCCTGATCAACCCCCTCCCAGGTGCCCTCGATGGCGAGCTCATCGCCCTGATCGATCATGTCGTAATCGTCCGTGGAGGCGAAGACCATGGGCAAAAGCCCAAAATTCACCAAATTGGCGTGGTGAATCCGCGCGAAGGACTTAGCCAATACGCCCTTGAGCCCGAGAAACATGGGGGCCAGCGCCGCGTGCTCGCGGGACGAGCCCTGGCCGTAGTTGAGCCCCCCCACGATGAAGCCGCTGCCCTTGGCCTTGGCCCGCTCGCTGAAGGTGGGGTCGAGCCGATGAAATACGAACTCGCTTATCTTTGGGATGTTCGACCGATAGGCGAGAATATCGGCGCTGGCCGGCATGATGTGGTCGGTGCTGATGTCGTCTTCGACCTTCAGGAGCGCTTCGCCGCTCACAGAGGCCTCGAGCGCCCCTTTCATCGGAGCCGGAACGATGTTCTCACCCCGCTCCACCTCAATGGCGGGAGCCTCCTCATCCGAAGCCGGGGGAATGAGGTTCGGGTTGTCCTGGCTGATCTCGGAGGGGAGCTCGGCCGGCGGGGCCTCCAAGCCCTCCTCCTCGCCCAGGTCGCGGGGGTCGATGATGACTCCCCGGATCGCGGTGGCTGCGGCCGTCTCGGAGCTGGCCAGGTAGACGGCGTCGTCCTTGAGGCCGCTTCGGCCCCTGAAGTTTCGGTTGATGGCCCTAAGGCTCACCGTCCCTGGTGCGGGCACGTGGCCGAGCCCGATACAGGCCCCGCACGTGGCCTCGGCCACGTTGACCCCTGCGGCGAGGAGGTCTCCCAGGTAGCCCTCCTTGGCCAGAAGCTCCAGGGCCATGCGGCTGGCCGGGTGGATGAAGAAGGTCGTCTCCGGGTGGACCCGCCTTCCCTTCATCATCTTGGCCACCGCCTGTAGGTCGGTGTACGAGCCGTTGGTGCAGCTTCCGACCATGACCTGGTGGACCTTGGTGCCCGCCACCTCGCGGACCGGAACGACCTTGTCGGGCAGGCTCGGCTCGGCTATCAAGGGCTCGATGGTCGATAGGTCTAGCTCGATGACCTCGTCGTAGCCGGCATCGTCGTCGGGCAGAATCTCGCGCCAGTCGCCCTCGCGCCCCAGGCGGCGGAAAAACTCCAGGGTTATGTCGTCGCTGGGGAAGATGCTGGTCGTTGCGCCGAGCTCGGTCCCCATGTTGGTGATGGTGACCCGCTGCTGGGCGTTGAGGCTTCTGATTCCCGGCCCGGTGAACTCGAAGACCTTCTCCTTGCCCCCCCGCACCGTGAGGCGGCGAAGGAGCTCAAGGATGACGTCCTTGGCCGTACACCAAGGCCTGAGCTCGCCGGTGAGGTGTACGTTGACCACCCGAGGCATAAGCATGTGGAAGGGCCCGCCGCCCATGGCGACAGCCACGTCCATCCCCCCCGCGCCGATGGCGATCATCCCTATCCCCCCGCAGTGGGGCGTGTGGCTGTCGGCGCCGAGCGCCGTCTTGCCCGGAACGGCGAAGTGCTCGAGGTGGATCTGGTGGCCGATCCCGCTGGCGGGCTTGGCGAACCAGATACCGTACTTCCGGCCCGCCGTCCTAAGGTAGATGTGGTCCTCCATATTCTCCGGCTTAATCTGCAAGACGTTGTGGTCGGCGAAGCACACAGCCAACTCGCAACGGACCCTTTCGATGCCCATCGCCTCGAAATGGAGAAACGCCTGCGTCCCGGTGAGGTCCTGCACCAGGACCTGGTCTATGCCGATAGCGATCGTCTCGCCCGGAGACATCTCGCCGGAGACGAGATGCTCTTGCAAAATTTTTCTTGTTAGATTGGTTCCCATGATGAGGGTCCTTTCTCGGTTCGCCCTAATTTCTTTTTTCTATCATCGAGGATACCATAACGCCCTAAGGAAAATATATCCCTCAAAGGCCCGCATGTCTACCCAGCCTTAGCCTGGAGATCGCCCTCCGGCCACGTGACACTTTTAGACACATCTTGGGTTTTTAAGGAAGCGTCAAGCTGGATGCAAGACATTGAACTTACTGGCATTAAATGAAATGCGGCCGTCTAAGAGGCTGAAAAGTGTAAAATGGTGTCAAGCAATGAATGATATCGGGTAGTCGGGCGACCAAAGGTCGCTTGCGACCCCCGGACCTCGACTCCCTTTCGGTCCGCCTGAAGCGGGTGGCTGCCCGCCCATCTCGGAAGGACGAATCCCCAGGTTTTCTTGACATACGGGAGCCTGTCCCGGAAAATGGAGCGGAATGAAGGTAAGAGAAACTGACGAAAAAATAGGATGAGGTAAATACTATGGGATTATTCTCAATGGTGGCCATGGGGCTACACACCCTCGCCGTCATCGTATGGGTCGGCGGGATGTTCTTCGCCTACATGTGCCTCAGGCCGGCTGCCGGGCCGCTCGAGCCCGCCCAGAGGCTGGAGCTCTGGGGGCGGGGCTTCGAGAAGTTTTTCCCCTGGGTCTGGGCCTCGATCGCGGCCTTGCTCTTAAGCGGCTACGGGATGATCTTCGTCGTCTTAGGCGGCTTCGGCTCGGTTGGCGTCCATGTCCACATCATGCAGGTGACGGGGCTTACGATGATCCTGCTCTACCTGCACCTCTGGTTCGCGCCCTACCGCCGCTTCAAAGATGCCCTGGGGGCCAACGATCTGGCCGAAGCAGGCAGGCGCCTCAACCAGATCCGGCTGATCATCGCCATCAACCTGCCGCTCGGTCTGCTGACCGCCCTCATCGGGGCGACGGGTCGCCACTGGGGCTGAACGGCCGGGCCGAATCGCACCACACGAACCTATCTTCAACTGCTTTATAAAGAATGAGCCCGGAACTTGTTGAATTCCGGGCTCTAAGATGGAGCGGGCAACGGGTCTCGAACCCGCGACCTCCGGCTTGGGAAGGCGTTTCGAGCGTAAAAGGAACTCCTCCATCTTGCCCGGCAAGACGTCGAAGCGGTACTCGAAGATGATCATGGGTTTTATCTCCTATCTGTGGCCGGGCCCCTCGTCATCGTTCCCCCGACGTGAGAGTCAGGGATAGGGGACAATTCCCTTTCGGCGTCGGCTGAGGACCCGGCCAGCCTTTCTTAAAAAGCAACCGCCGCCTCGGCCTCCATTGCCGAGACGGTCAGGGGAGCGGTTCTTATTAGCAGCAAAGGAATGTCGCGCGCCTTGGCCGCCTTGGCCACCTTGCTCGCCACGCTGCCCAACGTTATATGCCTCAATCCGGAAAAGCCGTGGGTGGTCATTGCGATCAGGCTGCACTTCTGGGCCTCGGCCACATCGAGAATGACTTTCACTGGATCACCTTCCTCGACCTCAACATTCACATTCACCGCCGCCTCGTTCCGAACTCTCTCCGCCACGATGGCGAGGTACTTATTCGCCTGCTCCTTGTACTTCTCAATGAGGGTTTTCTCAGCCTTGCTAAAGGGCTTGTCGAAGAAATTTGGATGGACGACTCGCAGCAGCACGATGCTCGCTCCGTGGGCCTTGGCCTCCTCCTCAGCGACGGGAAGGGCCTTCTCGGCCAAGCTTGAGCCGTCCAGTGGAACCAGGATTTTCCTGAACATCGTCCCCCCTCCTTTCCTTGGATCCTTCGCCTTCGCCCGTTCCGGGCCTCTGCATCCAACGGCCCGGCGGTCCTAGTTTGGAGCGGTTGAGCACGGGCGCATTCTTAGAAGCCTCTCCCTGAACGTAGGATAGCCTCCACGTCTGCCAGGCACCTTGACTTAAGTCAAAGGATTGCGGTTTTTGTAGGTAAGGGCGAGCGGGAGGGTTGAGCGTTAGCCTGCGGCAATCTTTCGGAGACCCTCGAGGTCTGTGATGATGATTAGGGGGCCGTCCTCGCGGATGAGGCCCCGGTCTTTTAGCTTTCTAAGCGAGCGCGAGAGGGTCTCGCTGATGGTGCCCAGATGGGCGGCAATCATCTTTTTTTCCACATCGAGGGTGAGCAAGATGTCGCCATCGTCGGTGTGGCGGCCATCCACATGAGCGCGGCTTAAAATGTACTCGGCCAGCCGGGCCTCCACGTTCTTGAGCGAGAGGGTCTCGACGAGGGCCAGAAGGCGCTTCATCCACTGGGCCATATACGCCAGCAGCTTGACGGCCAGCTCCGGCTCAGCCCGCACCAGGTCGAGAAACGGGGCCTTGGCAATAAGCCACAGCTTCGAGGGCTCGACGGCCTCAGCGTTGGCCATGTATAACCCATCGCCAAAGAGAGAAGCTATGGCGAAGGTCTGGCCTGGCCCTATGAAGTAGGGCACCTGCTCCCGGCCGTCGGGGGCTATCTTGTAGATTTTGATGAGCCCGCTCTCTAACGCGAAAAATCCCACGGAAGGGTCGTCCTCGAAGAAGAGATGCTCGCCCCGCCCGAGCGTCCGTCGAGACGCAACAGCCTCCAGCAGTTCCAGGTCGGAGGACTCCAGGTCGGCAAAGATGGGGATTGTTTTGAGGCCGCGGGATGTCGTCGCCATGTGCGTCCTACGAGATACGAATGCCCAAGGCCGGGCATTCGTATCTCATTCTACTCTCTGGCGATTCGGAGTTCAACCTTGGAGGCACAGACGAAGATGGGGCCGCGATGATGGAGGGGCCGAAGGGACGAGCCTCGGCTCCGGCCAGAGCGGCCCGCTCACAAGGGGGCGTCGAGGAAATAGGCGTCGGACTTGATGACCGTTTCAAGGAGGTCGGCGAGAAACTGAAAATATCGCTGGGACGTCTCTGCCTTGAGGGTGTGTGCGAAGGCGACGGCCCATGTTCCTAAGTGATTGCGGAGAAACGATTTCTGGAGCTTCTGGAGCGCCTCGGCCTCCTCAGTCGAGCCGGCCGCCAACCGCTCAGCTTCCTTGCCGGCCAGGTGCGCCATGAACTCGAGCTCCACGGCGAGGTGATCGGGGACATGGTGGACCTCGGGATTCAGTTCGAAACCGGCCTCAAGGTAGGTCTCCTGGACTCCGGCAGTCGCCTCGCCCCAGAGTTGGCCCTCCCCCCGCTGAACCGACTCGTATGGATGGAGAGGCGCCCCGGGCAGGAGAAACAGTCGGGCGTACTCGACCGCCAGCTCCTCACAGGTGACATCTGCCTCGGTTGAGGTCGGTGCGGGCGGTGGGCTCAGGCCGAGAGAGGCGACGGTTTCGCGGAAACCGGTGGCGTTGAGGTCGCGTAGGAACGCCTCATCCGGCTCTTGGGCGACCATCTGGGCCACGAGCCGATATAGCCCCGCCCGGGCGCGGGCCTCCTCGGCCTTTCCGTTCTCCTTTTTCCGCTCGTTCATGCTCCCCCATTCTCCCCAAAAAAAGAAGGGGCAGGGGGGACCCTTTCGATCTCCCCTGCCCCCCAGGTTGCGGAGCATATCACGCTTTTGTGACGCTGACCACCGTATCCATCCAGCGTTGCTGACCGCCGATGGGGTCGGGCGCGTTGGGGATAATCCAGTTGGGATGCACCCCGAAATCGGTCCACCACGGCTCGTCGTCCTTCACCGTTGGGAAGACCTTCTTGCCGCTGCCGTAGCGGCCGTATGCCCAACGACCGCAGTGCATGCTGATGGCGATGACCTTGGGGTGGATCCTCGGGGTGACGTAGGCTTTGGTCGTAATCTCCCCTATATGCGACTTGACCTTGATCCGGTCTTTGTTCTTGATTCCCAGCCGGGCCGCCGTCTCCGGGTTAATCCAGGCGGGGTTGGTGTGATAGATTTCCGTGAGCCACTTGGAGTTGGACGACCGCGAGTGGATCTGTACGTTTACCTTGAAGGTGGTCAGGATGAGCTCGTCCTCCTTCATCCTCTCGTGTTCGGGAATGGGCATCCAGCTCGGCATGGCCGCAAAGCCCTTCTTGGCGAGGAATTCGCTCTTGATCTCGAACAGACCGTTCTTGTTGAGCTTGTCGGGCTTGAAGCCCGCATAGGCGACCCCGTCAATCATCTGGCCTACGTACTTCTTGTAGGCACCCTTCGTATTGGTGTAGTCCTGGCCGGGCTTGCCTTTCCAGACGACACCCGTTTTCTTATCAACGTTGGTCCCTTGAAGGTCTTTCGGCTTGAGCTTCTTGGCGTAGCTCCGGTAGGGATGCTTGGCTTTGTGATCGACGTAGGTGCCGTGCTTAACCATGTAGCGGAAGCCGCCGGCGGCCTTGACCGCCTTGGTGTGTTCGCAAGCGTCCTTGACGAATTCCTTGGCGCTTTTAAACGGCAGCCACTTGGCCACATCGGGCCCGATGCGCTGGGCCAGATCGACGCAGACATCCTTGAAGTCGCGGGCCTCGCCCAGGGGCTTGACCATCGGCTGGCGGATATAGTACTCGGGCGTTTTGTCGTAAGAGACCATATCCTCCCAGTCCCACCGCTCCAGGTAAGTGGCATCGGGAAGGATGATGTCTGCCAGCGCCGAGGACTCGCTCATAGCTACATCGACGGCCACGGTGAAGGGGATGAGCTTCTCGTCCTTCAGGACCTCCATGTTCTCTTTTACGTCCCCGTTGACGTAGACCGGGTTGTAGCAGTACCACATGTAGACCTCGGGTCGGCCGTTGGAGCCGTCCTTGATCATTTTGAAGCCCTGGTGGCTGACGTGGTGGGTGGGGTAGGCGATGCCCTTGCCGTCGAGAATCTTCAGCTTTTTGGCCTTCCCCTTAGGCTTCTTGTAGGAGTTCTTCCACTTGGGGCCCGCCGGTTTTGTCCGTCCCCCCGGAACGTCGATGTTGCCCGCGATGGCCTCGAGCATCTGGATGATCCGCTCGTTCTCCACCCCGTTGTAGTGGGCCACCACGCCCCGGTAGCTGATGATGGTCGAGGGCTTCTTCGTGCCGTATGCCCGGGCCACGGCCCGGATCTCGCTGGCCGGCACGCCGCTGACGCCCTCGGCCCACTCGGGGGTGTAGCGGGCCAGGTGGTCCTTGAGCTCCCGGACCGTCACGTTGGTCCACTTGTCGATGAACTTCTCGTCGTAGAGGCCGTCCTTCATAAGGACGTGGGCCATCGCGAGGGCTACGGCCCCGTCGGTGCCGGGCTTGACGGGGTACCACTTGTCGCTGACGGCGGCAGTGTTGCTAAGCCGCACGTCGAACGTCACCATCCCGGCCCCCTTGGCCCGGGCCTCAACGATCCGCTGGGCGATTACTTCATGGGAGGTGTGGGCCTCGAGGGGGTTGGAGCCCATGACTACGATGTACTTGGAGCGGGCCACATCGTTGACGTCGTAGTGCTTGCCCCAGGTGAGCTCCTGGGCGGTCCACTTGCCCCCCTCGCATATGGATGTGTGATTTCCGATGGTCTTGGTGCCGTAGGCCGGCAGGAAGTAGCTCTTGATTATTGTCGAGCTAGAGGCCTTCATCCGGCCGTAGTGGAACATGAAGCGCTCCGGATGGCCCTCGTCGCGCAGCTTCTTCAGCCGCCCGGCGATTTCGTCCAGGGCCTCATCCCAGCTGATACGCTTCCACTTTCCTGAGCCCCTCGGGCCGACCCGCCTCATGGGGTAGAGGATCCGGTCGGGGTCGTAGAGGAAATTCGGGGCGGCTTGGCCCTTGGCGCAGATGCGGCCCCGGGTGCGCTGGGAGTTGGGGTTGCCGTCGACTTTGAGCAGGCGGCCGTTCTCGACATAGCCGACGATGGAGGAACGACATACGCACTGCCAGCATGCGCTCGGGACGGCCTTGAGCTTGCGGCCCGTGTGGGACGAGACACCCGTCACCGGGGCGGGAGCATCGGCCGCCAGCAAGAAGGCGGGATTCACGGGTACTGCGGCCATCCCCGCCGTTGCCATCCCGAGCCGGAGGAAATCACGTCTAGAGAGTCGCATTGTCCTTTACCTCCTTTCTCTAGCTCAATTGCCCGGCTACGACGATGACGTAGCGGAGGATGAACCCACCGACGAGCACGAGCGCCGCGGCCACCGCCGGGATGGCCACGCTTAGCCGTGGATCCTTGCGCTCATGGACGATGGCGTAGAGGCCGAGGGCCAGCGGCAGGATTAGGCCCAACCCGATGGCCCCGCCCCAAAGCAGAAGCGGGAAGCGGTCCATCAGGACCTGGGCTGCAGCTTTGGCGTCATGGGGCCCCGTATAGAGGGTAAATAGCCACAACAGCACGGTAAAGAGCTGGGCGATGATGGCCAGGCCGAAGATCCACCGAACGGCAAGGATGGCCTTGAGCGCCACATCGCCCCGCCGGCGCAAGGCGATGACCAGGGTCACGGCGGCGATGCCCGTAAGGACGAACCCCAGAATGGAGACCACCGTTGTGGGACCGGCGTTCCAAAGCGCGCTGGCTTTCAGCACCGTCCTGAGGATCCCGTGGTACATCCCCAGGGCTAAGGCAAAGACCGAGCCGACCACGCCGACCACCAGACGCTTCCGGGCCTCCCCTGGGCGGTCGCGCCACCAGAGCAGCGCATACCAGAGCGCGAAGATGGTGAAGCCGAGCTTAATCCACGCGCCCCACGCGAGCACCGAGGTGACCTGGAAGCGGTAAAATAGCGTGAAGAAACGCTCGGGACGGCCCAGGTGGCCTATGAGGAAGGCGCTGCCCAAGACCAATCCGACGAGGGCGATGTAGGCTCCGATCCTGCAGATTTTCCTATACTCCTCCGGCAGAACTCTGTTCGGTCCGTAGTAGAGTTTGATGCCCGCAGACAGGAGGAAGGCGCCGACCGCCAGCCCTACGAGGAAGAAGTCCGCTACGATCTCAATCCCCCAGGAGATGGGGTGAAACACCTCGTAGACGATTGTTGGTTTCACGGCTATACCACCTCCTCTTGGGGCGCTGTACGCTTGAAGACGTCCAGCAATGTGGGGTCAGGGTCAACGTAGAAGACCCTCGGATCGGTCCCAAAGTCGGGCCGTATCTGGTGGACCTTCTCCTTCTTCAGGATCTGTGACACCTCGCTGTTGGGGTCGTTCATGTCACCGAAGATGCGGGCTGTACCGAGACAGGTCTGCACGCAGGCAGGCTCGAGCCCCTGATCGACTCGATGGACACAGAAGTCGCACTTCGAGGCGACCTTCGTCTCTGGGTGGAGAAACCTCATCTCGTACGGGCAAGCCTCGACACAGTAGCCGCAGCCTATACACCGCTCCTCCTTGATGACCACCACCCCGTCGTCGCGCTGGTAGGTAGCCCCAGTGGGGCAAACGGGAATGCAGGGGGCATCTTCGCAGTGGTTGCAGAGCCGCGGGAGGAAAGAGAGGACTGCGTCGGGGTATGTCCCTCTCTCACCGTAGGTGACCCAGCTCCGCCAGACCCCCACTGGGACGTCGAACTCAGCCTTGCAGGCTACCGAACAGGCGTGGCAGCCGATGCAACGGTTGAGGTCGATCACCATCGCGTAGCGTTTTTCAGCCATAAGCAGCTACCCTCCCTTCTTTGGGGGCTCGGAACCGCTCTATGGTCGAGCGATTTGTGCAACGATTGTTCCTCGTGCGACATTGGACAATCAAATAGGGAAAAGTCATCGTGGAGCCTTTAGTGTGGTCTTGGATGCCTTCATGCATCCTCCACCTTTCAATCTAGGCTCCCCGTCCAACTGGAACCTTGACTTTAGTCAAGGCGTAACCTCTTTTTTAAATGAAGAATTAAGGCAATAGATGGGAGAGTCGGCTTCAGGTCCGCTTCGACGACTTCTTGCGCCTTGATTCCGCGGTCAATGCCCCAGACTTGGGGTATAATAGCCAATCAGGAGGGGTTGGAGCTCCTACGATCAACACCCAGGAGTGCTACGTCTCTTCCCCTACCCATTGGCCAAGGTGAGGCTGATTTCTTTCGACAAGAAGGAGGCGACCTATGTCATCAAGCAAAGCAAGCGGTATCCCACCTGCGCTTCAGGAGTTCAGTGAGAAGTACCCGGAAATTTGGAGCCAATACGAAGGTCTTGGAGACGCTTGCCACCGGGCCGGTCCTCTGGACGACAAGACCCGGCGCTTGGTCAAGTTGGCCATTGCCGTTGGGGCCCAGCTCGAAGGGGGCGCGCGAGGCCAGGTCAGGAAGGCCCGTTCCGATGGCCTCGACCCGGCCGACGTAGAGCACGTTGTTGCCCTCGCTCTGCCCACCCTTGGCCTGCCCGGGACAATAGCGGCTTACACCTGGGTCACGAAGGAGTGGGCCTCTGGAGCAACGGCATAAGCCGGATCCTTACCCCTCGGTGATGCCGGAAGGGGGACTTCTCAGTGACCGGGGCGATTTTGGCGGGAGGTGAGTCAAAAAGGATGGGCCTTAACAAGGCCTTTGTAGAGGTGGGCGGAATCCCCATCATCGAGCGGGCCCTGAAGGTCCTTCGGGGCCTCTTTGATGAGGTTTTCATCGTCACCACCCGGCCCGAGCCCTACGCTCACCTCGGCTTCCCCATCCACACAGACCTGTTGCCGGGCAACGACTCTCTGGGAGGCCTCCACGCCGCGCTGTCATACTCCTCAGGCGAGGCCTGTTTCCTCTGCGCCTGCGATATGCCCTTCTTAAACCCTCGGCTCATCCGCTACCTGGCAGAGTTGGCCTCCGGTGCCGATGCGGTAGTCCCCAAGAGTCCCGACGGCCTTCAACCCCTTCACTCCGTCTACACGAAGCGCTGCCTGCCGGCCATCGAAGAGGGCATCGCCGCCGGGCAGCTGAAGCTGGCCGACCTCGTTTCGCGGATAAATGTACGAATGGTAGAGGGCGCCGAGCTCACCGACCTCGACCCCGAGTGGCGAAGCTTCTTCAACATCAACCGAATGGACGATCTGCAAGAGGCCAATATCCTCGCTCGCACCCTTGAGGGAGCCGGGGATTTGCCCCACGCGGGGGGCCGGAACTCCTAATGGGAGGCGCTGCTAGCCTGATAGACCGCTTCGGCGTCACCCTCGGCAGCGTCGTGGCCATCTGCGGCAGCGGGGGCAAGACGACCTTGCTTTACCGTCTGGCCGGCGAGGCGGCGGAGCGGGGATGGAAGACCCTCTGCTCAAGCACCGTCACCGCCCAGATGGTCTCCCCCGCCCCCGACCGAGCCGTGGTGGTCGCAGAAGAGATTTCCGACCTCGAGTCCCACCTGAGGGAAACCTTCGCCGCCACCGGCCAAGTCGTCCTCTTCGGGACGGAAGAGCGCCGAGACAAAATGCTCGGGGTGCCTGTAGAAACCCTGGAGGGTCTCCACGAGGCGGGGCTGGCCGACCTATTCGTGCTTGAGTGCTGCGGCGCCCGCCGCAGGCCCTTCAAGGCGCCAGCCGACAACGAGCCTGTGATTCCTCCCTTCGCCACCCACGTTGTGGTGGTGGTGGGGATGGAGGCGGTGGGCAAGGCCATGGACGAGCTGAGCGTCCACCGCCCAGAGAGGGTCACGGCCCTTACGGGCCTGGCCATGGGTGGGATAATCTCGCCTGAGGTCATCGCCCAGGTGGTGAGCGCGCCCGAGTCATACCTCGGCAAGGGCCCTCCTGGAGCCCGATGGTTCCTCTACTGCACCAAGGCCTCATCACCCGAGAGAAAGGACACCGTCGACCGCATGGGCGAACTCCTCAGCGAGACGCCGTTCCAGGTCGTCTGCGCAGACTGACCCTCTACCAAGTAAGCCCCGTCAGCCACCCGCTGACGCCTTTGGAACGCCGAAAAAAGTGAGAAATGCGGAAATTCGCGGAAAAATAACCCGGAAAAACCCATAAAAGTTAATAAGAGTTGATTATACACAAATGGTAAATGCAGGCGCCGTTCTCCCGGCGCATGTAGCATGGCTGGGCATTATGCGTTCGGAGGGCGGACGGGAGGCTCCGTTATTATTAACGGCTCCATGTATCTATTGTTGGGGCTTTTCTTTAGTGGCAGTTTTAACGGGATCATCACGATCTTTCCCCTTCCTATTTTAGGGGTTATCTTATTTTTTGAAGGATTGACCCTGATGAGGTTAATAGGAGACATCGTCTATCCAAGGGCTCACTTCTCAATCGCTCTGTTAGTAGGGTTGATAGCGGTTGGGCTGCCGTATGGATTTCTCATCGGGATGATTGTCGGGACACTTTTGGTACTCGTCTCGGAGCGGTATCAAATTGGCTTCAGCCGTTCTCAGAACAAAAGGCGAGAGGAGTAGTCATCAGAAAGGCCGCCTCCTTCTGAGGGAAGCGACCGCTTACATTCGACTGTAAGCCATCTGACATTCGTCGACGAAGAGGGAGGCCTTGTCGACCAGCTGGTAGGCGTCGTCTTTATCCGTAATCTCGTGCTCCACCGGTGCAGCCTGTACGAAGTAGTTGGCCGAGCCAGCGAAGACCCGTCCTGACTCCACAAAGCGAGTGCGAAACGCTTCCTGGGTCGCCTCCACACCTGTCTC
>JADFOP010000028.1 GCA_022562795.1 Nitrospinota bacterium | reverse complement strand
GGGGTCTTCACCCACGGCGAAGAAGGCGCCTCCAGAGCGAGCGAATACCGCCCGCAGCTTAAGTCCCGCCGGCAGGCATTTCCCGGCTGTGGTCAGGGTGAAGGCTTCGCCCTCAAACTTACTCACCCGCACCTTCCCGCTGAGGCAGAAGCCCTCGTCCCATACGGCGACAACGGCGTAGGCGCCCTCAGCAAGCGGCAGCAGAGGCGCTCTCGAATGCCGGGCCTGAGGGACCCCTGGGCACCCGGGGCACTCACACTTGCATAGAAAGACGGACGGCCGTGGGGCGCGCACCGTGCACTTCCACCTCTTCCCGCACATGGTGTTTCGAGGCGGTGTGGCCTGAAGCTCCGCCCCTGGAGGCGCGTCCACTCCAAGCCGGCACTCTTTGGCCCGGTGCTTCTTGCAGCCCGTATCGAGGCATATTTGAGCGGTTGACTGGACGCACCAGCGGAGGCGAACCGCCTCGGAGGCGTTGGCCAGGTTGCAGTCGGCCTGCTGCCTGACGCAAAAGCTCCATCCCTCCCCGAGGGTCGCAGGAATGTCGGGGCGGCCTTGGAGCTGGCAGAGGGGCCCGACGGGGGTCTCGGCGGAAGGCGCGGGAGGCGGTGGCGGGGCTGAGCGGCATCCGCTCAAAAACCCAACGAGGCCTAAACCCAGCAGCGTTACCCAAAGCCACGAGCGGTGAGGCATTGCAGACGTCCTCTTCCGAAGGAGCCGTCTTACCTGATTGTAAGCAGGATAATGGCCTCGGAGAGCAAATGCAACGGTATTAACGGCCGCGCTGGGGAGGAGTGATTTATTGAAAATAAGACGTTATGGTCTGCTGGGCCGGTCTGCATCCCGTAGCCTGGGAGCGCCAGCAAATAGAGCGCCTTGGGGCCGCCCACTCTCTTACTCGATAATCATCACCTTCTTGGCGATGTCGATGCGGGCGTTGATTTTTTGGAGGAAGCTCTGGCCGAGGAGGCCCTCCACCCCCCCTCCGAAGTCTTGGTTGAGGATGGCGCCACTGACGTCTTTGGCTTCGATTCCCTTGATCTCCATCCGCTCAATATTGATTACGAATGACGTTTGGGGGCCGCTGGCCGTTATGAAAACCCCCTTGCGCTCCGGGTCGATCTCGATACCGAGGCGCCGGGCGGTCTCTTCCTTTAGGCTCACGAAGGAGGCGCCCGTATCGACCATGAAGGTCATCGGCTCGCTGCCGTTGACGCTGACATCGACCGTGAGGGTTCCCCCGGGCCGGGCGTTGAGCGGAATCTCCAGCACGTCCTTGACCGTGGGAGCGTGCTCCCGCACGGCCCTAAGCCGGCCCTTGAGCTCAGGCATCGTGTGAGCAAGGTGCTCGGCGGCCTTCCGGTCGACGGCCTGGAGCTTGCTGAAGAGGCGTACCATCTCCTCCTGGTCGTCTTGCTTCTTAGCCAGCTGGATGAGGGCTACGTAGGGGCCGGGCCGGCCAGGGATCAGCTTGGTGAGGGCCTCGTTGGCCAGCCGGGCTTCCTCGGGCTGATTCAGAGCTACGGCGAGGGCGGCCTGCTCTTGGAGGGCGAGGGTTGAGCTGGGATGGGCTTCCACGGCTTTACGGAAGTGGTACAAGGCTTTGAATTTCTGGCCTGCTTCCTTCTCCATCATTCCGAGCGCCGTGAAAGCCGTCGCCGCCTCGACGGGGCGGGGCTCGGCCTTGAGCACCTCAAGGTAGGCTTTGGCGGACTCCTCGCGGTTGCCTTCCGCTAGGAACCGCTCGGCGTTGGCCAGCAGCCGTTCGACTTGGGTAGGAGGGATGGCCTCGCTGCCCACGAGGTCGCCCACGTGAAAGATTAACAGGGTTCCGGCGGGAGTCTGTAGCTTATAGCGGTAGGTCGATTCGGCCCGCACGGCGGTCATCAGGGCGCCGGTGAGGCTCTCGAGGCAAGCCGCCTGCTCGGGGGCCAGGGCGATTTCCTGGCGTGACGGCCGGGTCCGATGGACCATTCGCTTGAGCTTCCCTGAAGCGGCGAGGGCCACGTAGGGCGGTGTGGTGAAGCGTGTTTCCGGCCGGCGGGGGTCGTGGAGGTTGAACTCATCCACCGCCTTGCAGGGCTCTAGGGCGGGCGGGGTCTCGGCGAAGGCGCCTCCCGCGGTAAGGAACAGGGCCAGCAATGGAGCGAGACGTTTCATGGTCCATCCTCCAGGTTCCAGGGGGGACGTCGGGCCGCGAGGGTCTCCAGGACCCGCTCTTGCCCGTCCCGAAGGAGACCTTCCACTTCGCCTGCCGAAGCGGCGACGGCTCGGGCCATAGGGCCCACCGCCTCAGGCCACTCTAGACTCTCCAGGAGGCGCGCAGCCCGGGCCCGGCAGTCGAGTTCCACGGCCTCGGCTCCCGCCACGGGTTGGGATGCCAGATAGCCGGAGAGGGAGCGGGCCAGCGTGGCGAGGGCTGTTGAATGGGCGGCCTCGTTCGGGGGTTTCTCGGCCTGGAGCTTGCGAGGCCCTTCGTTGCCCCCCTCGGCGATATACCAATCCTTGAAGCCGGCGACACAGCCGGCGGCGATGAGGAGCTCTCCCACGGGCGTCGCCTCAGGAGGAATGCCGAGGCGGTAGCTCCGCTCCGTGATGGTGTGTAGAGGAGAAGTTTGCTCCCAGACCTCGTAGGACACCATGCAGTGGCTGGTGATTGCCTCGCCTAACACCCTAAACAGCTCGATGGCGACCCCCTCCTCGGTGATGTCGACCCTGGAGCCGTCGAAGGCCTGAATGGGGTAGACGTCGCAGTCGAGCCAGCTGCCGACTCGCTGGCCGGCGATGCTGTAGAAGCCCTCCACCACGGGGCGGTCGGCCTGTCGGCCGTCGCTGTCGGTCAGGCAAAATGCGACCCTCCTCCAGCCGCTACGACGGGCTTGGGGCTCGCATCGTGTAACATGGAGAGTATAAGGGCCCACCGGGCGGCCCACGAGAGCCTCAAGGGGCTTGGGGATAGTCTGGACTCTTTGGTCAATGGCCATCGTCACCTGGCTCCCAACTTCGGTAGCATAAGCGCAGGTCGGGCCCCTGTCAAGCTGGCCAGCTCACTGGAACATATGGATTTCCCTTGCAGCGCCCGTCCCGGGGTGATACCATGATTGATCGTTATGGGTTCACAGGAAGCCACCTCCGTAGCGGCTATCGAGCTTTTGAGCGAGCGGATCGCCCAGGTCCGGGAGCGCATCGCCCGGGCCGCCAGCCAAGCCGGGCGAGACCCCGCCGAGGTCACTCTGGTGGCCGTCACCAAAAGCTTCCCGGCGGAGGTCGTCCGGGGGGCGATCGATTGTGGCCTGACCGTCTTCGGGGAGAACCGGGTTCAGGAGGCGCGGGCCAAGATTCCGCTGGTCGGCCGCCCGGGGCTCTCGTGGCACTTGGTGGGACCCCTGCAGCGCAACAAGGTTAAACACTGTTTCGACCTCTTCGACCTCATCCATTCGGTCGACTCCGTCGCCCTCGCCGAGGAGATTGAGCGGCGGGCCGCTGCAAAAGATGAGGCGATGGACGTTCTAATTGAGGTCAATTCGGCTGGCGAGGCCTCGAAGTGCGGTGTCGCGCCTGACGAGGCGGTTGCCCTGGCCAGAGCCGTCGGTCGGCTCGAGCGGGTGCGCCTTCGTGGCCTTATGACCATGCCGCCCCTGGTTGCTGAGCCGGAGGCGAACAGGGCCCATTTCAAGGCGCTGCGCCTCCTTCGGGACGAAATCGGCCGGGCCGGCCTCGAGGGGGTGGATATGACGCACCTCTCCATGGGGATGACCGGCGACTTCGAGGTCGCCATAGAGGAGGGAGCGACCATCGTCCGGATAGGGACCGCCCTCTTTGGGCCCCGGGAGACGCATCTGTGAGGACGAAGCGCATAGCCTTCATCGGTGCGGGCCAGATGGCCGAGGCCCTCATCCGCGGGATTTTGAACGTCGGCCTTAGGAGACCTGAGCAGATCGTTGCTGCCGACATCCGGCCTGAGCGGTTGCAGGAGATCGGCAGGACGTTCGAGGCGGTGCAGGCGGAGAGCAACGCCGAGGCGGCTCAAGTTGCGGAGATCATCATCTTGGCCGTGAAACCCCAGGACGCCTCCGAGGCCTTATCCAGCATCGCCCCGGTTGTTGATGAGCATCACCTACTCATTTCCATCGCCGCCGGGCTTACCCTGGAGACCATCGAGGCCTCTCTCAAGCATCGGGTCCGATGTGTCCGCGCCATGCCCAACACGCCTGCTCTCGTCGGGGCGGGCGCCTGCGCCTTGGCTGGCGGCACCTGGGCGACCGAGAAGGACCTCCGGGAGGTGACGGTCCTCTTCGAGGCAGTCGGCAGCGTGGTCCGGGTACCTGAGTCGCTCCTCGATGCGGTGACAGGGTTGTCCGGCAGCGGCCCGGCCTATATTTTAATGGTCATCGAAGCCCTCGCCGATGCCGGCGTCCGGCAAGGTATCCCACGGTCTGAGGCCCAACTCCTCGCGGCTCAGACGGTCTATGGGACGGCGAAGCTCGTCTTGGAGTCGGGCGAACATCCGGCGGTGCTGCGCGACAATGTGGCCAGCCCCGGAGGGACGACCATCGCGGGCCTCGCGGCGCTGGAGGCCAGAGGGCTTAGGGCAGCCTTCATGGAGGCGGTGGCGGCCGCCACCCGACGCTCCAAAGAGCTGGGTCTCTTTTAGCGGAGGCGGACGTGTTTGTCTTTGGCAACTTCCTCCAGGCTGTGGCGCTGATATTGAGCTATGTGCTTTGGGCCTACATGTGGATTGTCATCGGGTCGGTAATCATCTCGTGGGTCGGCGCCGACCCGTATAACCCCATCGTCCGCTTCCTCCACCAAGCCACCGAGCCCGTCTTCTACAGAGTCCGCCGGTATCTCCCCATGTCTGGATGGGGCCTCGATTTCTCGCCCATCATCGTCCTGCTGGCTATCTATTTTACAAGAGTTTTCCTGATTCGCAGCCTCCTGGACCTCGCGCAACGCCTCCGATAGAGAGGGCCACTCGTGGAGATAACGCCCCAGGAGATCAGGCAGCAGCGCTTCCATGTGAAGCTTAGAGGTTTCGACCCAGAGGAGGTGGACACCTTCCTGGAGATGGTCGCCGACGAGTTCGAGATCATCATTCAAGCCGGCAAGGCAACGAGACAGAAGGTAAAGCGCCTGGAAGAGAAGTCCAAGGCCCTTGAGATGGAGGTCAAACGGCTGCGCGAGGCCCTAAATGCTGCGGAAAGGTCGAAGGCCCAGGCCTTGGGCGCGGCGCAGCGGGACAGAGAACAAGCCCTCGGGGCGGCCGAGAAGGCGATGGCCCAGACTAAGGAGGCGCTCCGCACTGAGACGGCGGAGGCGCGGGCCATTGCCGCGCGGGAGGCCCAGGCCATCGTGGAGGTTGCCCGCCACGAGAGGGCAAAGGCCCAAGAGGAGGTCGAGGCCCTCGCCGAGCAGCGCCGGGAGATGATCGAGCAGGTGCGGAACCTGCTGGAGAGTCAGCTCCGGCTGCTAGAGACGGAAGGGGCCAAGGCCCCCTCGACGGCGCCTCCCAAGCCGCGAGGATAGCCATGGGAGCCCTCCATTCAACGAAAGAAGGAGTGCGACTCACCGTTCAGGTCCAGCCTCGCGCAAAGGAAACCGGATGGACCGGGCCGCATGGAGATATCCTGCGTGTGCGGGTGGCTGCCCCGCCCGTCAATGGCAAGGCGAACCAAGCGCTAATCGCTTTCGTGGCGAAAACCTTTGGTGTCGCCAAAGATGCCGTCGCCATCGTTAGGGGCGAGCGAGGAAGGCGGAAGGTGCTGGACGTCGCCGGGGTCAGCCTCGAAGAAGCTCGGGCGCGGCTCGGCGGGCAGATGGAGCTCCTATGAGGGAGGTTCCCCTCATCCCAACCGTGGCCTGGCGAGACGGGGCTGTGGTGCTGATCGATCAGCGAAAGCTTCCGGCGGAGGAGGTTTTTCTCAAGTTACGGACCGTCGAAGAGGTCGCCCAGGCGATCGAGACGATGGTGGTCCGTGGGGCTCCGGCTATAGGGGTGACGGCGGCCCTGGGCGTGTTGGTAGCAGTCAGAGCCATCGACGCCGGCGAGCCAGAGGCCTTCTGGAACGCCCTGGAGGCCTCTTTCCAGAGGTTGAGCGACACCCGCCCGACGGCGCGGAATCTCTTTTGGGCCATCGAGCGGATGCGGGCAGTGGCCGAACGCCACCAAAAGTCGGCCCTTCCTGAGGTGGCCAAGGCCCTGGAGCATGAGGCGTTGTCGATTCTCGAAGAGGATGTCGCCACCTGCCAGGCCTTGGGCCAGGCCGGAGCTACCCTAATCGACGAGGGCGCTATGGTGCTCACTCACTGTAACGCCGGCGGGTTGGCGACGGCGGGATACGGGACGGCAGGCGGAGTTATCCGAACCGCCCACTACCAGGGCAAGACCATCTCCGTCTACGTCGACGAGACCCGCCCGTTCCTCCAGGGAAGCCGCCTTACGGCGTGGGAGTTCGCCCGCGACGGCATTCCCATCCAGCTCATAACCGACAACATGGCCGGCCACTTCCTCCAGCAGGGGGCCGTGGACCTCGTAATCGTCGGCGCCGACCGCATCGCCGCCAATGGCGATACGGCAAACAAGATCGGCACATACACCCTGGCCGTTCTGGCTCGGGAGCACGAGGTGCCGTTCTACGTGGCGGCTCCCACCTCCACGGTCGATCTCGGCCTGCCTTCGGGTGCTGAAATTCCTATTGAGGAGCGCTCGCCCGAGGAGATCACCACTTGGGCGGGGAAGCGCGTCGCCCCTGAGGGCATCGGTGTGGCCAACCCCGCCTTCGACGTAACCCCCTCGAAGCTCATCACGGCCATCATCACCGAGCGAGGGATTGTAAGGGCTCCGTACGAAGAGACGCTGCAGGCGATTTGCTCCGTCTGAGGGCTTAAAGGTGGGCCCTGATTGCCTCTTCCACGGGCCCGATGAGGTTGTTCCAGTCGGCCTCAGCAGCCTTGTTCACGGTGACGAAGTTGGCCATCATGAAGACGGTCTCCACCCCCTCGATGGCGAATATAGCCTCTCCCAGGGGGTCGCCTTCGGCCTCTTCCTTTCGCATGTAGCTCTTCATCTCGCCGCCAGCGGCCTCCCGGTCCAGGACGAACTTCGCGCTGTTGGGATTCGGTGTGGGCTGAACACTAATCTGGACAGGCTCTGTCATCTCTGTCTCCTCCTTCCCTTTAGTGTTTTCCCTTTTCCATAAAGTATGGTTCTTATCAACTTATGAAACAATAGAGTTCGGGATGAGCCGAGGGCCTGGGGTGGGTCCAGGGCCTCGGTGGCTAGGTTGGCGCAAGGGATCTTATCGCCACCTGGCGGCAGCGGCCTCAGTCCGGACGTAGACCTCGCGGCGGGCTAACTTGGACAGGAACGGGGTGAGGAGGTATTTCACCCGCAGGTCAACCCTCCGGTCAGGCTCGCTGCTGAAGTGGTAATAGAGGTCCAGTGCGATGTGGAAAAGGCAGCCGACGAAGACCGCCCTGGCGAAGGGCGAAAAGAGAGCCACTGCGCCCAAGGCCGAGAGGAACTCAACGGTGTGGAAGACACAGCAGGTGTGGTATTTGCTCGATGGGTCCTTCAAGGTTGAAAGGTGCCACCGGACGGCCTTGAAGGGCGACCAGTGGCCGAAGGCCCAGATGCTCCAGAGCCAGTGGTCGATGTCAATGAGCAGGCTCGAGACAAATACGACGGCGGCCGTGGGCAGACCTGCGACGGCCCACAGGACGAGGCTGAACCATGACGAGTGTTTGATGTGATCAAGTGGCATCATGGCCGTTGGCCTCCGGCGACATCCATGTAGCCTACCATACCCGTCCTTTTATATCGTCGCAACGTGTGGTGAGTTGAGCCGGGAAGTTCTCGGGAATAAGTCGATTTCCGCTCAGGCCGGCTCCTCGTCGAGCGCATCGCTCAAAAGCTCGACGAAGTCCCGCACCTCCACGTCCTCCCGGTCCAGGACCTTCCCGGCGTCTTCGAGCATGGTGACGCAGAAGGGGCAGGCGGTTCCGATAGTCTCGGCCTCGACGTCGAGGGCCTGCTTAAAACGGAGCTGGTTGATTCGCTGCGCCTCCACGTCTATCTCCATCCACATGTGCCCCCCCCCCCCGCCGCAGCAAAAGCTCTTGTCGCGGCTGCGGTCCATCTCCCGGATCGGCTCGCCCGTGGCCGCCTCGAAGGCCTCCCGTGGGGCGTCGAATGTCCGGTTGTGACGACCCAGGTAGCAGGAGTCATGGTAGGTGAGTGCCTGTGGGAGCGTCCGCTTGAGGGGCAGGCGGCCGTCCTTAAGGAGCTGCTCGATGATGTGGGAGTGGTGGAGCACCTCGTAATTCCCCCCGAACTGGGGGTATTCGTTCTTCAGAGTGTTGAAGCAGTGAGGGCAGTGGGTGATTATGCGCCTGACCTTGTATTGCTCGAAGGTCGCGATGTTCTCCTCCACGAACTGCTGGAAGAGGAACTCATCCCCGAATCGGCGGGCCGGGTCGCCGGAACATCGCTCCTTGGCCCCTAGAATGAAGAAGTTCACCCCTGCGGCGCGCAGGACCTTTACCAGGGCCTTGGCGATCTTCTGGTTGCGGCGGTCGAAGGAGCTCACGCACCCGACAAAGAAGAGGTAAGCCTCCTCGTCGCCTTCCTCGGGCCCGGCGAGCTCCAGGCCTTCGGCCCACTCGCCCCTCTCGTCCTGTGGAAAGCCGTAGACGTTGCCGTGGTTGGTGAGCTTCATGAGGGTCGTCCGGGCCGTTGGGGGCACTGCGCCCTCTCCCACGAGGTGGCGGCGCATATCGACGATGATGTCGATGTGTTCAATCATGACCGGGCACTCCTCGACGCAGGCCCTGCACGATACGCAGCTCCATAGGGTATCGGCCTGGATTACATCGCCGTGCATCGCTCCTTTCCCCTTGTCGCCTCCAACCAGGGTGTCTGTCATGTGGTGCTGGAGGTCGAGGACCACCGCCTTTGGCGAGAGGGGCAAGTCTGCGGCGTAGGCTGGGCAGGCGTCCTGGCAGCGGCCGCACTCGGTGCAGGCGTCGAGGCTTAGAAGCTGGGTCCATGAGAAATCCTTCAGCTCTCCGGCGCCGAACTTGCCTGTGGCCTCCACCTCCTCCATCGTCACGGGCCGAAGAGCGCCCGGGGCCTCCATAGGCTGATAGAGGATGTTGAGGCTCGCCGCGACTATGTGGCGGAGCATGCTGAATGGGACGTAGGCGATCAGCCCGAAGACGAGGAGGGCGTGTCCCCACCAGAGCCACAGGTGGGTGGCTCTGAGCGCATCGCCTCCTAGTCCGGCCAGGCGAAACACCCCCGCCAGCCCGTAGCCCACCGGCGACCAGACCTCGAAGGCCGGGTATCCCGTACCCAGGATTCGGAGCCCCTCAATGAGGAACCCGGAGACGGTGATGAGAACGAGGGCGGCCCACATGATTACGAGATCTCTTCCCTGCTCAAGCCGGTCGGGCTTGATTATAAAGCGGCGCCAGCCGGCCGCCAGAATTGCTCCGAGGAAAAAGAGGCCGAAGAGGTCGCAGGCCAGAGAAGTGAAGAGGTAAGATCTCCCGCGAAAAATTCCTAAGTTGAAATCGTACTCGAGGAAAACGACTGTTGTGCCGTAGAGGAGGACGAGAAACCCCCACATGAGCCCTGCGTGCATCCAGCCGCCGAAGCGCTCCCGGAAGAGCTTCCGCTGGCCGAGCCCCTCCGTAAGAAGGGCCTTAAGGCGTCGGCCCACTACATCAAGCCCAGGCCCCGGTCGGCCCTGAGACCAGGCCTGCCACCGACGCCAGAACCCCCATGCAAAGACCGCCGTTGCCAGGGCCGCCACCCCGTAAAATATAGGGATGGTCGCCTGAGGGATGTTCCAGAAAATTTCTCGCGTGGCAGATGGGTCCATGGCTGCTCACCCGGCGGAAGAAGCCCGTGTGTGAAGAGGCGAATCAGGAGGGTTTCTTCAGCGCCTCTATCATATCAGGAATGATTTCGAAAAGATCGCCAACGAGCCCGTAGTCGCTAAGCGAGAAGATCGGTGACTCGGGGTCCTTGTTGATGGCCACGATGACCTTCGAGCCTTTCATCCCGCAGATGTGTTGGATGGCCCCGGAGATGCCGCAGGCGATGTATAGGTCCGGGGCCACAATCTTTCCGGTCTGGCCCACCTGCCAGTCGTTGGGGGTCCATCCGGCGTCCACGGCCGCGCGGCTGGCGCCCACCGCGGCCCCTAACTCGTCGGCCAGGGCGCAGACTAGAGCCAAGCCCTCCTCGCCCCTCATGCCTCGGCCTCCCGAGACCACGATGCGTGCTTCGGTCAGATCGGGCCGGTCGCTTTTGTGTTCATCGACCGAGAGGAAGGTCGTCTGGAGCCGGTTCGCATCCACCTCTATGGGGAGGGTGACTACTTGGGCCGCCTCAGCGGCGGGCTCCACGGGCTCGTAGGCGGTCGCCCGCACAGTAGCCACCTTCACGTCGCTGGTGAGCGAGACGGTCGCGATGACGCTCCCGGCCCACATGGGCCGCTTGAAATAGAACGTCCCGTCCTCCAGCCGTGTCTCCAGCACCTCACTCACCATCCCGGCCCCGAGTCTGGCAGTAACCCTCGGCAAGAGGTCGCGGCTGAAGCTCGTCGCCGCCGCGCAAAGGAACACGACGCCCATCTGCCGGGCCGCCTCCGCGACGACCGGCGCGTAGCTCTCGGCCATGGGATGGGCGAGGGCCTCGTTGTCCACGACGTGGACGCCGGAAGGCCCGTAACGGGCCGCCTCCTCGGCGACCGATGCCACCTCGTGGCCGACCACGAGCACGTGCCAGGGCACACCCCCCAGGGCCTCGCTCACCTCTTTGGCGCACGCGGCCGCCGAAAGGGTGGCCTTCTTAAGCCGGCCCTCTCTGTGTTCCGCCAGGACGAGAATTGCGCTCATCGTCGTAGTCTCACAAGACCTTGGCTTCGTTTCGGAGCTTATCCACCAGCTCCTCCACGCTCTTGACCATCACACCCGCCTCGCGTCCCGGGGGCAATTCCAGAGCGTGGATGTGTTGGACAGGGGCGTAGGCCACTCCAAGCTCGTCGAGGCTCACCTCGTCGATGGGCTTGCCCCTGGCTTTCATAATCATGGGAAGGCTTGCGTAGCGGGGTTCGTTGAGCCTGACGTCGGCGGTGAAGACCGCCGGCAGCTTTACCCGGATGGTCTCGATCCCCCCGTCCACCTCGCGCTCGCATACGGCGCCTGTCAGGTCCTCCTCAAGGGTAAGCTTAGCGAGGAAGGTCGCCTGGGGCCAGCCCAGGTGTTCGGCCAGCAGCTGGCCCACCTGGGTGGAGTCATCCTCGGGCGACTGCTTGCCCATGATGATTAGGTCCGGTTGCTCCCGCTCGACCACTTTGGTCAGAGCCGTCGCAACCACGTGGGGGTCGAGGGGCTTTTCGACCCTGACGAAGAGCCCCCGGTCGGCGCCCATCGCCAGAGCCGTTCGTATCTGTTCGACCACCTCCTCGCCCCCTATGGAGACGGCCACAATTTCGCTCTCGTCGCCACGGCCCTCCCGGATACGGAGCGCTTCCTCAAGGGCGATCTCATCGAGCTGGCTTATGACGAAGCTCACATGGTCGGTTACGATTCCCGAACCGTCGCTGGTGAGCTTAATGGTGGCATCCGGGTCGGGCACGCGCTTGACGGGTATTAAGAATTTCAAAGGCCGATTCCTCTGGCTTTGAAGGGGTGGACGAGAGACAGTTTAGATTGTGAAACTCAACTATAACAATAATATCTTGGGCCGACGGGGGGATTCAAGAGGAATATGGCGGGAATCTTTGCTCTGGCCGCTCCACGATAATGGATTGGGGCGAGTTGTGTGTACGGAATTAAGGGTAGTCGGGGTCGCCCCTGACCCCGCCTAATAAGGTGTCGGGGTGAGGGGCCACCCCGACTACCCCGTTTAATTCGGACAGGGGTAAACCGTGTCTCGACAGATCGTCCAGCACATATTATTCACAAATAGAGGAGATTGCCCCATTGACCGTTCAAGCTCCCTGACGGCCCGATTTTCCGCGAATTTCCGCGAATTTCCGAATATTCAAATTTCCGCGATTTTCCGCGATTTCTAAAAATTCTCAGAAATCCAAAAAATCCCAAAAATTCCCGTAGCCATAACGCTAAGAATCCTGTATCATTACGAATGCAACCGCATTTTACCCCACCGGGGGATTCAATTAGCTTTGTGTGCCAAAACTGAACTTGTGGTCAATGCGTTTCCATGGTTTGGGATTCTCAACACGGGAAGCGAGCGGACGATATTCACTTCAGCCGAGGCTGCGCCTATGGTCGCTTCATGCGGCTGAATCTGGGGCTCGGGCCCGGGAGGGCGCTACCATCCGCCGAATCCGACTGGGACTGAGCCTCTGCGGCGCGGCTCGGTCGGAGAATGACCACGGACGAAGGAGACGACCCGCATGAAGCCACTCTACGAACTAGGAGAGATTCCCGAGATCGGGGTGGTTCCCGAGAGGATGCTCGCACAAGTCATCCGCCAGGATCGCTTCGGGGAGCCCTCCAAGGCGTTCGCCCAGGAGGAAATCCCTGTCCCTTCAATCGGGCCACGGGAGGTCCTGGTCATGGTCATGGCCGCCGGGGTCAACTATAATAACGTCTGGGCCGCGCTGGGCTCGCCGGTAGACGTCATCGCTGCTCGGCAAAAGGGCGGGGAGCCGGAGGATTTCCACATTGGCGGCTCCGACGCCTCTGGCGTGGTATGGGCGGTGGGCGATGAGGTCACAAACTTCAAGGTGGGCGACGAGGTGGTGGTCCACTGCGGATGGTGGAACCACGACGACCCCCACGTCGTTGCCGGCAAAGACCCCTGCCTCTCACCCTCAATGAGAATTTGGGGCTACGAGATCAACTACGGCAGTTTCGCCCAGCTAGCCAAGGTCCAGGACCATATGTGCCTGCCCAAACCGCCTGACCTTACATGGGAGGAGGCGGCGGCCTTCATGCTGGTCGGGGCAACCGCCTACCGGATGCTACACGGCTGGTCAGAGAACGAGGTCAAAGAGGGCGATGTGGTGCTGGTCTGGGGCGGGGCTGGCGGGCTTGGTTGCATGGCGGTCCAGGTTGTCAAAGCCGCCGGCGGACGGGCCGTAGCCGTTGTCTCCAGCGACGACAAGATTGACTTCTGTACCAATCTGGGCGCCGTCGGGGTAATCAACCGCAAGAACTTCGACCACTGGGGGATGCTCCCTCACTGGAAGGACGACGAGGCCTACGGCGTGTGGTTCAAAGGGGCCCGGGCGTTCGGCAAGGCCCTCTGGGACGTCCTGGGCGAGCGGATAAGCCCACGGATCGTCTTCGAGCACCCCGGCGAAGCCACCATCCCCACCTCGATTTTCGTCTGCGATACGGGGGGGATGGTGGTAATCTGCGCGGGCACCACCGGCTACAACGCCACGGTGGATCTGCGCTACCACTGGATGCGGCAAAAAAGGCTTCAGGGCTCACACTTCGCCAACGACGATCAGGCCAAAGGAATCAACGATCTGGTCATCGCCGGGAAGGTGAACCCGTGCCTCTCGCGGGTCTTTGAGTTTGCTGATACGGGGGCGTGCCATCAGCTTATGCACGACAACCTCCACCCGAGCGGCAATATGGCCATTCTCGTGCAGGCCAGAACTGCGGGGCTAAAAACCCTGGAGGAAGTTCGCCAGAGCCAGCCGTAGGGCTTTAAGAATAAGAATAGGAAGCTCCGAATAGGCGTAAGGAGCGGGCCGGGGGGTAGATTGAGATGAGTTTATTGACGGCGGAACATGAGGAGGTTCGCCGCTCCGTCCGGAAGTTTACAGAGGGCGAGGTTCTGCCCATCGCCGATGAGTATTACCAGGAGGAGAAGGAGATCCCGGAGGGGCTGCTGAAGGCCCTGGGCAAGCTCGGCTACTTCGGCCTCGTCTTCCCGCCTGAGTACGGGGGCAGCGGGATGGATTACGTGAGCCTCGCCCTGGTCGCCGAGGAGCTCTCACGGGGCTGGCTCAGCGTGGGAAGCGTCATGACCCGCAACCTCATCACGGGGGCGCTTCTGCTGGCCCACGGGACGGAGGAACAAAAGGAGCGCTGGTTGCCGGGGCTGGCCAGCGGCGAGGTCTTGAGCGCCGCGGCCTTTACCGAGCCGGATTACGGCAGCGATACCGGTGGAATGAAGTGCCGGGCCGTCAAGGACGGCGACAACTACCTCCTGACGGGCGCCAAGACCTGGTGCACTATGGCCAATCGGGCCCATCTTCTCTGTGTCCTGGCACGCACCGACCCCGATTACTCCAAGCGCCACAAGGGGCTGTCGCTCTTTCTCGTCGAGAAGGAGCCGGTCGAAGGCTTTGATCCGCCGCAGTTGTCTGGCGAGCACATCCCGACAATCGGCTACTACGGGATGCGCTCTTACAGCCTGGCCTTCGAGGAGCTTCCTGTCCCGGCGGCCAATCTCATAGGAGACCAGGAAAACCAGGGCTTCTACCAGCTCATGGCTACCTACGAGGCGGCCCGCATTCAGACGGCGGCCCGGGCGGTCGGCGTGGCTCAAGGGGCCTACGATCTCGCCAAGCAGTACGCTAAGGAACGAGTCCAATTTGATCAGCCGATCTCTCAGTTCCAGGCCATACGACACATGCTGGCCGATATGGCCACCGAGATCGAGGCGGCCCGACAGCTGACCTACTTCGCCGCAGCACGCAAGGACTCGGGTCAGCGGTGCGACCTAGAGGCTGGCATGGCGAAGCTCTACGCCTCGGATATGGTCGAGCGGGTTACCAGCAGCGCCCTCCAGATTCACGGGGGCTACGGCTACTCCAAGGAATACTCGGTCAGCCGCTACTGGCGAGACGGGCGCCTTTTTCGGGTCTTCGAAGGAACGAGCGAGATTCAACGCGAGGTCATCGCCAGACGCATATTGGATTAAGGAGGGAGAGGCGCAGGCGAGAGATGCCCTTGAGGAGGCTCTATGAGCGAGAACGAGGATCCCAAGGAGGAGAAGTTTTCGACGCGTAGCGGGCTTCCCATCGGGCCGCTGTACGGGCCAGAAGCCATGCCGCCCGATCAGTACTCGGAAAAGCTCGGCGACCCGGGCCAGTACCCCTATACCCGGGGTATTTATCCGACGATGTACCGCGGGCGGATGTGGACCATGCGCCAATACGCGGGGATGGGCACCGCTCTGGAGACCAACGAACGGTTCCGCTACCTGCTCGATGAGGGACAGACGGGACTCTCGGTGGCGCTCGACCTGCCGACCCAGCTCGGCTACGACTCCGACGCGCCAGAGGCTTCCGGCGAGGTGGGCCGGGTCGGGGTCGCCATCGACTCGCTTAGGGACATGGAGCAGATATTTGAGGGCATTCCGCTCGATAAGGTCTCCACGTCTTTCACAATCAACGCCACAGCTCCGATTCTGCTCGCCATGTACCAGGCCGTGGGCGACGCCCAGGGGGTCCCTCCGAGCCGGCTGCGCGGCACAGTTCAAAACGACATCTTGAAAGAGTTCGGCGCGCGCGGGGCCTGGGTCCTGCCGGTCGACCCGAGCATGAAGCTGGTGGTGGACTGCATCGAGTACTGCGCAACAGAGATGCCGGCCTTCAATCCCATCTCAATTGCGAGCCACTTCCGCGACGCAGGGGCCACGCCGGTCGAGGAGATGGCATACACCCTGGCCGACGGCAAGGCGTACGTGCGGGCGGCCCTGGACCGGGGCCTCGATGTCGATGCCTTCGCGCCCCAGCTCTCGTGGTTCTTCTACACCTATACCAACTTTTTTGAGGAAGTGGCCAAATACCGGGCAGGACGGCGCATGTGGGCCCGGATAATGCGTGAGGAGTTCGGGGCCAAAGACCCCAAGAGCTGGATGTTGCGGGCCGCCTGTGTATGTGGCGGCCACTCACTGACCAAGCAGGAGCCGCTCAACAACATCGCCAGGCTTACTATTGAGATGATGGCGGTGGCCTGCGCGGGGCTTCAGAGCGTCTTCACGGCCGCCTACGATGAGGCCTTCGCTATTCCTACCGAGGAGAGCGCCAGGACCTCCCTGCGCATCCAGCAGATCGTGGCCTACGAGACCGACATTCCGAACACCCCGGACCCGCTTGGAGGGAGCTATTTCGTGGAGGGCCTCACCGATGCGATGGAAGAGGCTATCGTCGAGGTGATGGACGAGATAGAGGCCCGCGGGGGCATGGTCGAGTGTCTCAAGTCCGGATACATCCAGCAGCGCATCGCCGAGCGGGCCAGCGAGCACGAGCGGGCCGTTGGCTCCGGCGAGCGGGTGATTGTCGGGGTCAACCGCTTCGGGTCGGGGGAGCCCCCGGCGGATATGGAAATCTATGAGATGGATAGCAACATTGAGCAGGGACAGGTATCAAGCCTCCAGGATGTACGCAACGGCAGAGACGGCACGGCCGTTGCCCGGACATTAACGGCTCTGGAAGAGGCGGCTCGCACCGGGGCCAACACGTTGCCCCCTCTGGTCGAGTGCGTAAAGGCGTACGCCACCGTGGGCGAAATGATGGGGGTCTTCCTGAAGGTTTTCGGGGCCTACATTCCGCTGACGAGCTATTAACCGAGTGAGGAGCAAATGCGCGTCGAGCGTCCGCTGAGAGTTCTGGTGGCCAAACCCGGTCTCGACGGCCATGACCGGGGGGCCAAGGTGATAGCCAGGGCGCTTCGGGAGGCGGGGATGGAGGTCATATACACAGGGTTGCGCTCGAACGTGGAGGCCATCGTCCAGGCGGCTGTCCAAGAGGATGTGGACCTCATCGGGCTCTCCCTCCTCTCCGGAGCCCATAAGAGCGTGTGCGCCGATCTCGCGAAACGCCTGAAAGAGGAGGGCATGGAGGATGTGCCCGTCGTCATTGGGGGGGTCGTCCCCAGGAAAGATTACGACGCCCTCTCGGCGCTCGGGGTTGCTATGGTCTTCGGTCAAGAGGATTCTCTGGATTCGGTCGTCAAGGAATGCTGCCGCTTGGCCGAGGCGAAGCGGGAGGCCGAAGAGGTGGGCTGGAGGACGGACCGGTCATGACCATCTCAAAGGTTGGCATCGTTGGCTCCGGGCTCATGGGAAGCGGCATTGCTCAGGTGGTCGCCCAAGTGGGGACGCCGACGGTCCTTGTGAAGGCCACTGGTGGGGAGGTGGACTCTCTTCGGGACCGCGTGGAGGGGCGCATGGCCAAGGCCGTCGACACGGGGCGGCTCGAGGCCGAGGTGCGCGATACCGTGGTTGCAAACCTCTCGTACACGGCGACCCTTGACGATTTGAAAGGCTGCGGGCTGGTGGTTGAGTCCATCGTGGAGGATCTGGAGACGAAGAAGACCCTCTTCCGCACGCTTGATGAGCGTCTCGGCCCCGAGGCAATCTTGGCGAGCAACACCTCGACCCTATCGATCACGTCCCTGGCCAGTGCGACGGGCGAGGAGCGGAGGCGGCGCTTTCTAGGTTGTCACTTCTTCAACCCCCCGGTGGTGATGGGGCTCGTCGAGGTGGTCCCGACCGTAGAGACCGACCCTGCCGTGGTCGAGACGGTCAGGGCTTTCATGCTCGAACTTGGCAAAACACCCATCGTCGTGCGCGACTCCCGAGGCTTCATGGTCAATCGTCTTCTGGCGCCTTACCTGTTGGATGCCGTCCGTCTTCTGGAGCGTGGCCTGGGGACCATCGCCGATTTCGATACCGCCATGCGCGAGGCTGCTGGGATGCCGATGGGTCCCTTTGAACTGATCGACTACATCGGCATCGACGTCGTCCACGCCATGGCCAGCAATCTATACGAGGAGTATCGAAGCGAGGCCTTCGCCCCTCCGGAGCTGCTGAACCGAATGCTGACGCTCGGTTTCGTCGGGCGCAAAGGGGGCCGCGGCTTCTACGACTATACCGCCAAGCCGCCGGCCCCAAATGAGGAACTGGTGCGGGGCTTCAAAAGCCCTTAGGCGAATATTATTAAGACAAATACCGATTACGCCGAAGGGAGGTTCATTAAACCTCCCAATCAGCAGGAAGAGGATAAGTGATAATCCATATTTCACTAATCTTTAAAAAGGCTTATAGAGCCTTGAATTTACGCCCAAACCGTGTTATATTGGCTGTAACCTCTACTCTGATTTAAGGAGGTAGCGCCATGCCCGGGGCACTAAGATCTGTTGGAATTGTGGCCACGGGGGCATACGTCCCTGACCACATCATGCCGAACAAAGACTTCGAAAAATTGATCGATACTACGGACGAGTGGATCCGCGAGAGGACCGGCATCCACGCTAGGCGCATCATCGACCCTGAGGATACGACTTCTGACCTTGCCTCACGGGCGGCTATGCGATGCCTTGAGGATGCGGGTGTCGACCCCATGGAGGTGGAGTTGATGATTGTCGCTACCTCCTCGCCCGACCACATCCAGCCGCCTACTGCCTGTGTAACCCAGGGAAAGATTGGGGCGATGAACGCGGGCGCCTTCGACGTCAACACCGTCTGCAGCGGATTTAACCATGCCCTCGCTGTTGGGAGCGCCTTTGTGGCCGATGGGTCTCATGAAACCGTGCTGGTGATTGGCGCCGAGGCATACAGCCGTATCCTCGACTTCACTGACCGTACGAGCTGCGTCTACTTCGGCGACGGGGCCGGGGCGGTGCTACTGAGGCCCGTTGATGAGGGATACGGGCTTATTTCCAACTACATGCGGGCCGACGGCTCCAAGGCCGACGTCATTAAGGTGCTGGCCGGAGCGGCTGCCAGGCCATCGAGCGAGGAGACCATCGCGAATCGGGAGAATTACTTCCGTATGGATGGCAAGGCCGTCTGGGATTTCGCCACGGGTATCGTTCCCCACGGGATGGACGCCTGCCTGAAGAAGGCCGGGCTTAGCCGCGAAGACCTTGACTTCATCATCACGCACCAGGCCAACGTCAACATCATCGAGCACATCGTCGACTTCCTTGGCATGACGATGGACCAAACCCACATGACCATCGAAAAGTACGCCAATACGGCGGCCGCTTCCATTGCCGTGACCCTCGATGAGGCGGTTCGGCTCGGGAAGATTAAGAAGGGCGACATCGTGGGGCTGCTGGGGTTCGGTGGGGGGCTGGCCTGGGCTGCGAACGTCTTGCGCTGGGCGGTCTAACTACAAGTTAAGGAACAGACGAGGAGCGAGCCTCTTCCACCGCCCCATTATAGGCTGTCTCCAGCACTTCCAGCATGATCGACGCCCACTGCGTTGCGAGAACCCCTCCTGTTGGACCCTCCAGTTCCAATTGGGCTTTTAGGCGATGATCGCCTTCGCCGAGGCGTAGCCCTTTATAGGGAAAAAAGAGGTGGAGGTCCTTATACCGTGTCTTTCGGTGGGGTGGTGTAAAGTGCCCTTCAATAACCGCCTGGCCGTTGGTGAGGACAAAATTGGAGAAGATGCCGTAGACCGGCCGTCCGTCCTCGTGATAGAAGGCCACCCGTAGCACACCCTGGCGTTTATTCCAGAAGTTGGCCGTGCAGGCTGCGTGAATCCAAAATCCCTCCCATCCCTTAATCTGGACGTTGTGTTCAAACCAAACCTTCTCTAGCGTCCCTTCCGGCTCTCGGGTCAGGAATTCCAACATCCGATGAGCTTCCTCCAGCTCGGGATTGAGGGCCACTGCCCGCTCCATGCTCTCCACGGCCTCCTGAGGCCGCTCCTGGCGGTGGAGGGCCACGCCCAACCCGAGGTGGAGCAGCGCGTCGTTAGGCTGCCCTTTGAGGGCCTTGCGGTATGCCTCAGCCGACTCAGCCCACCTCTCCTGGTACGAGAGCACCATTGCGAACATTGCCTGCTGGACGGTGTTGTCGGGCTCCAGGGCGAGCCCTTGGCGAAGCGCCTCCGCTGCCGCCTTGTAGTCCTTGGCCTCGTAGTCGCTTGTCGCTTGCAAAAAATAGCGGTCGGCCTCTGTAAGTGGCGCCCCCTCGGCGACAGGGGGTTTCATATCTTCGGGGGCGAAACGCTCCTCTGGGGCGAAACGTTCCTCTGGGGCGAATTGCTCCTCTGGGGCGACGGGGGGTTCTTCCGCTTTCTGCTCCGGCCGGGGGAGGTCCTCGATGAGGGGCTCCTTGGCGACCTCGGTTCGCCCGACACGTGCCACGGCGGTAGCAGGTTTCTTGAATAGGCTGGAGTGCAGTCTGGAGTCTACCCGCCAGGCAATGGAGGTAAGGACAATGAGGCCGGCGAGCATTGCCACTGTCAGAGGAATGCTTGGCGGGGTGGGTTCGGGAGCCGTTTCACGGGGCGTCTGTGTCGAGGATTCGTTGTCTTCCCGCAGAGTCATGGGCGCCTCCGTCGGCATGACAAATTGGCGCGGCACGCTTCACCACAGGGTTGTAACAGGCCGATGGCTGAGTGTCCAGCCCTTTTTCCCTGGTCGTCCGACAGGCAGGAAACCGAAGGGATTCAGTCCCTATGCCTTCTTCGCGCCGATTGCCTCTTTGCTGCAATAAGCCGCCCCATAGTTCGAGCAATGGAAAAAGAGGGTTTTCGCCCAAAAGCCGTTTTTTTCTTGCAAGGCCCCCTCCCTGGGTCTATAATGCCTTCGGTGTTTAACCCCTACCCAAGTGCGTGTGGGTACACAAATTTTGAGCCAACAGCCTAAAAAGGGGAGCCCCGCTTGGACGGTGGTGAGCAAACCCTCCGCGAGAGGGGAGCCTAAAGCCGGTCAGGGGGCACCCACCTGGTTAAGCCAGGTTCAAAATTTGGTGCCGCACGGCTAGGGTGGGGGTTTTATTATTAATGGTGTGAAAGGGGCTCCCCAGGGGTTCCCTTTGAGCGTTCACGAGGCGGCGGTGGCTGCCTCAGGCTCGAGCAGGCCGCGGGGCCTTAAGTCCCCCTACTAGGCCTTGCCGAGGCGATTGCAAGGAAAGCTGGTTTAGGAAGTCTGTAAGGAGAGGCTGCGTTGAGGCGCAGCTGTTGTAACCCAACAGGGTTAGCAAGACGACAGTGGAGCGGCTCGGTTCCTTTCCCAAGAGGGAGGGGCATTCCCGACTCTCGTCATTCCTTCCTAACGGAAGGTTACTGAATTGGTGAGAATTAGCTTCAATGCTTGACAGCGCAATTGGTCGCCCCCGTAAGCGAACAGCTGGGGTGCTGGAGGGCTCAGCCCGACCCTAGTCGTCGCGTCCGTCCTCTCCTGGTTATGGCTAAAGGTTCAAGGCTCAGACTGCCTTCTGCCTCTTAGCAGCTAGGCTCAACCAAACTACTTCCTAACCACATTCCAACCTGCCGCCGCGCTCCATAGACCCCAGCGCCGATGCTCCTGGCGTAGGGCCGAGGTGGAGTTGATGATGCCCAAGGCCGGCTTCCGTGAAGCGGCGCGGTTGCGACGCAGTCAGATGAGCCCGGAAGAGCGGCGCCGAAGTAGCGAGGCTGTGAGCCAGAGGCTTTCACGCCTCGATGTTATCCGCCCCGAAGCGACGGTCTGCTTCTACCTCGCTACGGCCGAGGAAGTGGAGACCCGACCTTTGGTGGGCCGAGCCCTGGAGGTCGGCTGCCGTGTGGTCGTGCCTCGGGTGGCCGCCGAGGGACGCCTGGAACTTTACCCCATCGAGGCTCTGGAGGGACAGGTGGAACTCGGCGCCTTTGGCATCGAGGAGCCCCGCCTAGGAGCAGCCCCGCCCCTCGAGGCTGAGGCGGTGGACTGCTTCATCGTACCTGGGGTGGCTTTCGATCCCTCAGGCAGACGATGCGGCACGGGCCGTGGCTACTTCGACCGGCTCTTGAGCCGTCGCGCCCCGGAAAGCGTGGTCGTTGCCCTGGCGTTTGAATGTCAGCTTCAGCCGGCCCTGCCGGCCGAAGAGCACGATGTGCCAATGGATTTCATCTGTACCGAGAGGCGGATTCTTGACTGCCGCAGACAATCCGGAGGGCCGTTGCCGGAGCCACAACTTACGGCCCGGAAGGAGAAGGAGGTGGAGACGCTGTGAGCCCAATACTCGTCCACCCGGCGATATTATTCGCTATACCCATAGTAGGGTTAGCTTTAGGGATACTCGTCCATAAGGTGATCGCGGCCCGACGGGTCAAGGGTGCGAAGGCAGAGACCGTTCAGATTCGCTCCGCGGCCGAGAGGGAAGCCGAGACGCTCCGCAAGGAGGCTCGTATAGAGGCGAAGGAGCTCATCTACCAGGCCCAGCAGGATTTTGAAAGCAAGACGAAGGACCGACGGCAGGAGCTCTTGGACCTCGAGCGGCGGATGTCAAAGAAGGAGGAAATCCTCGATAAGAAAGCGGATTATATTGAGACGAAAGACCAAGAGATTAGGGAGCAGGAAAAGACTCTCCAAGAGAACAGGGAGGTGCTGGCCGCAAGGCAGGCCGAGGCCCAGCGTCTCGTTGACCGCCACATAGTTGTCCTCGAGGAGATGAGCGGCCTGAGCCGAGAGGACGCCAAGGCTGAGATAATCGAGCGGCTTACAGACGAGGCGCGGCGCGACGCAGTCAACCGTCTCCGGAAAATCGATGAAGAAACGGCTGCCACCGCGGAAAAGAAGGCCCAGAATATCCTCAGCATTGCCATGGAGCGCTGTGCGACGGATATGGTGGTGGAGTCTACCGTAAGCGTTGTCGCTTTGCCCAGCGACGAGATGAAGGGCCGCATCATCGGGCGCGAGGGGCGCAACATACGGGCCCTGGAGGCGGCCACCGGCGTCGACCTCATCATTGACGACACCCCCGAGGCGGTCATCCTCTCAGCTTTCGATCCCGTTAAACGCGAGATCACCCGTATCGCCTTGGAGCGGCTCATCAAAGACGGCCGCATCCACCCGGGCCGTATTGAGGAGATGGTCGCCAAGGTCAAGAAGGAAATGGATCAGCTCATTCAAGAGGAAGGCGAAGCGGCGGCTTTCGAGCTTGGGATCGAAGGGCTCCATCCCGAAATCATCAAGCTCGTGGGCCGGCTCAAGTACCGGACCTCTTACGGCCAGAACAGCCTAAAGCACGTCAAAGAGGTGGCGCACTTGTGCGGGATGATGGCCTCCGAGCTTGGCATTGACGCAACAATGGCCAGGCGTGCGGGCTTGCTCCACGACATCGGCAAGTCCATCGACCACCAGACCAAGGGGAGCCACGTCGAGATAGGCCTCGATATCGCCCGCCGGTACGGCGAGCCCGAGCCGGTTCTCGATGCTATAGCCAGCCATCACGAGGGCCAGGAGCCTACGTGCATCGAAGCGGTCCTCGTCTCCACCGCCGACACCTTGAGCGCGGCACGCCCGGGGGCGCGCCGGGCGATGTTGGAGTCCCACATCAAGCGCCTCACACAGCTCGAGGAGGTTGGCAACTCCTTCCGTGGGGTGAGGAGCACGTACGCCATTCAGGCGGGTCGTGAGGTGCGGGTCCTTGTTGAGCCGGAGGCGATCCCCGACAAAGAGACCTACTTGCTGGCCAGGGATATTGCCAAGAAAATCGAGGCCGAGATGGCCTACCCGGGGGAGATCAAGGTCACCGTTATCAGAGAGACCAGGGCCACTGATTTCGCGCGCTGATCGTAGGGAGATAAGGAGTCCAGGACGTAGTGAGGATCTGCTTTATCGGCGACATCGTGGGCAAGCCAGGCCGCAGGGCCGTGGCCGAGCACCTCTACGGCCTCATTGACAGCCGCAACGTGGACCTCACCATCGCCAACTGTGAGAACGCAGCCGGGGGATTCGGCGTGACCCCCTCGATACTCAAGCAGCTCTTCGCCTACGGCATCGATGTGCTCACCAGCGGCAACCACATCTGGGACAAGCGTGAGGTCATGGAAGTCATCGATACCGAACGCAGGCTGCTACGGCCCGCAAACTACCCCCCGGCGCAGCCCGGGTTCGGCTCAATCGTCGCTGAGACGCCCGGCGGCGTTCCCGTGGCTGTCCTCAACCTCTCGGGCCGGGTCTTCATGGCATCCTACGACTGTCCGTTTCGGACCGCCGACGATCTGTTGCCGGCGCTCGCCGAGGCCGCCCGGGTCATCGTCGTGGACATGCACGCCGAGGCCACGAGCGAGAAACAGGCCATGGGCTACTATCTCGACGGGCGGGCCTCGGTGGTCATCGGCACCCATACCCACGTCCAGACCGCCGACGAACGTATCCTGCCCGGCGGGACCGCCTACATCACAGACGTCGGCATGACCGGCCCTTCCGAGAGCGTCATCGGCGTGATCAAGGAGCTCGCCCTGAAGCGTTTCCTAACGCTCCAGCCCCAGAAGATGGAGACCGCAAGCGGCCCGTCCCAGTTCTCCGCCTGCATCATCGAGGTGGATGAGTCCACGGGCCGGGCGCTCTCTATCGAGCGGCTCTGCCTGCCCGGCGGCTGATCTTCCCCGCCGTCTCGTTGCAATTTCACCGAAAGCAGCGCTATATTAAAAGCGTACCAGGTTTGGAGGTAGGGCCGTCGGCCCTTTTTCGAATCTCACATCCCACCCCTTCGCCGTATTGCACCGACGGCGCGAAGGCAAGGAGGCAAACCCATGGCGCTAGCACTGATTTTAATAAACACCGAGGCTGGGCTTGATACAGAGTCAGCCCAAACCCTCCAAGGGGTCAAAGGGGCTTCGGACGTATTCCTGGTGAGCGGTCTCTACGATGTGGTGGCGACCGTTAAGGGCGATACTGCCGAGGACGTCCTTAAGATCGTCTACAATCAGATCCGCACCATCGAGGGCATCGAGGCCACCCACACCATGTTCTGCATGGAGCCCTAACCGGCTTGTTGCGGGAGCGTATCGAGAGAGGAGCCCTCGTGAGGGCGTTTTTGCGCGCAGGCGTTGTTCTCCTCCTTGCGCTGACCTGGGCGTCCGGGGGCTCCGCGGCCGAGACAAACCAGGACCGCTGTTATCAGGAGGCCCTGGCCCGCCAGCCGGAGCGGGCGGCCGCCCTTGAGTGGACTCGCACGCCAGCCGTCGTGAGGCTCGCCATCGTTGAGGAGGGCCTCACGGCAACCCCTGAGTGCGCTTACCTCCACTATCTTAGGGGCCTGGTGCTGGACGCCGGGATGGGGAGGCCGAATGAAGCCCTCGATGCCTTCCAGCGGGCGGTTGCCATCATCCCAACCTTTGATGTGGCCCACGAAAACATCGCCATAGTCCACCGCTCCGGGGCCCACCGATCTTTCGCCGAGCCGAATCTCCGGCCGGAGACGAAGGAGGACGTCTTTCGACTCACCCGGGCGGTGGCGGCCCTCAAGCGGGCCGCCGATGCGGTGTCCGCCAACGCGCTTTGGGGCGAGGAGCGTAGCGAGCATCTCAGGAACGTGACGCGGGAGGTGGAGCGGGAGCTCGCCGAGCTAAAGGACCCGCGGGGCAACGCTGATTTCCTCACCGGGGAGCTCACGAAGGTTCAGGTCGTCAACTGGGAGGCCAACGTCCGAGAAGGCTTCGGGCTCGCCTACCCGGTGGCCGCAACCCTCAAGAGGGGCGATACGGTTCGGGCGGCTTCATCCCACCTCCGGTACGGATGGATGAAGGTCCGCTTGAGCGACGGCCGCCCCGGCTGGATTTTCCACGACCTGGTCAAGTAGCGGGTGGGGGGAGGAAGGAGAAACGCCTCCCCGGAAGCCGGTCTTCAAAAAAATTATAAAAGCGCTTGCGCTGTTACGTCGGAGGTTATACCCGTTGACGTTATTATCGCTCTCTGATAAAGCTCTAATAGCACAAACCGTCACCAACATAGTCCGAGAATGAGGAGATGGGCCGAACGGGAGTGCATATGGTTTGAAAAGGATGTAATTCTTTCATGGGTAAACAAAATAAAGAAAACAAAAGAATTCTAGCAGACCATCATCAAGTGGGAAAGCGATTTAGGCCCCCCTTTCTTCACAAACTGGGCCAGTATGAGGAGGCTAATTGGCCCGATTGCGTTCTTCCAGAACTATTGTGGATAGGCCTTTTAAACAGACGTTTCGGTTTCACGGAAGGAGCAGACCTAGCATTATCTTTGGCCAAAGCGGCAGTGGAAACATTTGACGAGGTCCCGAAACTCTGGTTTGCGCCAACAAGCTCATACGGTAGTCTTACCGTAGAACAAAGGAGCGTAGTAACAAGAACGCTTAAAGAATCGAGGCACTTAGAATCATTGAGAAAAGCAATTATTCCCCTTGGTGCTTTCTATCCAGATTGTCCTCTCAATTTTTTATTTGAGGGGAAACTACCTGAACCTAAGGACTCCAGAGGACATCTAGAAGCGTTAAAAGAAGTAGTCTCAACACTTTTCGATAGATGGGATACCCCAGCCACACGTGTACAGGCTAATGCGGTTTATGTTGCGTTTGTTACTGGCAAGTTAAAGGTCGCGGCAGGCACCCCTATGGCTAATTTCCCGGCGGTGGCCGATTTTCCAGATACATTAGAGTCAAAGATGATAGCTAGTGGAGCTCGTGCTACGGTCAATGTATTCTTCGGAGAATATTTTTACGATAAGTCTTCATTTTGGCCAGGATACTTTTGGAATAGAGGTCTGGAACTTGAACCATGCGAAATTAGTGGGGATGATGAGTAACATGGATGACCGAAAAGTTTTGGAAGACTTTTACAACATTCTTGAAACCTACATCCGAATGGTCCGTACTGAGCTGGCTGAGAGATGGAATAATTGGCCGCTTAACTTGGCAAACAGGCGGATGCAGGAGGTGATAGGAGCCCTCATGGCTAGACAAGTAACATTGGCTACGCAACTTGCTGGTTCTCCATCAATCTGGAATGCTCACATTGCTCCTATTGTTTTGAGAACGATGGCGGATACATATATAACTTTCGCTTGGATATTTCGCGAGCCCTTCGAAAGATCACAGGAGTACATCTCATATGGTCTTGGGCAAGAGAAATTATATATAGAACACTTGAAGGCTCAACTAGAGGCTGATGGTGAAGGAGAGGTCGATGAACATCCACTAATTAGGAATAGAGAAGAGTGGCTAAATTCACAAAGGTTCGCCTTTCTAACCGAAGTGAATGTTGGTAGTTGGTCTGGTGTTGATACCAGGAAAATGGCGGAAGATGCTGAGTGTATAGATGTACACCGCTTTGCATACGCTCCATTTAGTTCCACGACTCATAGTATGTGGAACCATGTCGGAAAATGTAATCTTGATATATGCCGAAACCCGCTACATCGTCATCACGGCATTCCGGTTGATCCCTCTCTCCCAGGGGAACCAGATTACATGTTAACAGCTGCAGGATTCGTTCGTATGACGTTTGATTTATTTGATGAGAAAACGGGGACTGAGGCAGATGTTGATAGCGCACATGATTCCCTTTATGAAGCGGTCGAAAATTTCGCGGAGTCACATCTCCAGAATTTTAGAGGGGTAAGTGACGCCAGTGCTAAAGATGTTGCCGACTGAATCCGGTCCCATCATCCCCTTCGCCGCAGGCCAGGCCTTTCACCACCAGGCCCCTCCGCCCATCCTCAATATGCAAGAACGGGCCGTGTTGGGGTCAGGGGCGACCCCGACTACCCGGGGTGTAGGGACGGCCTTTACGGCTGTCCGCGGACAGGGACAAGGCCTGTCCCTAC
>JADFOP010000027.1:16923-27721 GCA_022562795.1 Nitrospinota bacterium | reverse complement strand
ACGCCCCCGGCCCCTTGCCCAGAGGCGGACCGCTGTAGGGCACGGTCGGAGGTGACGACGACCGTATCGGAGCTAGTCTCGGTGAGTAACACCTGAATGGCCTCGTCGGCCGTCTCGCCATGGTCGGAGAAGACGACCCCCAGGGGCCCGCCGTAGGTGGTCTCGGTTGAGTCGGGCCATTGGCGGGCTCCGTCGAATACCACGGTCAAGCGGTGGCCTCGGGCCGCCTGATATCGCTCCAACTTCTGAAGAAGCGCCTTGCGGAGCCCCTCCAGCTCGCCGGAGCCCTCCACCAAAGCGGAGGAGAAGAGGAGGTTGTAGCCGTCAATGAGTAGGTGAATCGACATGCCGGCTATCCTAGCAGGAACACAACCATCCGGCCATCCGTGGTGGAAGGGCTCACGTGACCAGAGATAGAATTAGCCCGGCCCCGATGGGAATGAGAGAGTTGTCATTGGCCCAGCGGGGAGCGAAGAGCTCAAGCGTTCCCGCCGCCACCGCCCCAAACAGGGCGGTCGGCCATGAAAAGAAGACCAGCCCTACCGCGAAGGCGACCGCCACGAAAGCGCCAAATCCCGCCCAGCTCTTCCTGCCCACCGCTCGTCGGCCGACGCTTCTTCCTACCAGGTGGGCGGCCGGGTCGGCCCACGTCATGTAGAGCGAGGCGCAGACCGCCACAGACTTCGAATAGAGAAGCGCAGCCCCCAAAATTCCCAGGAAGTAGTGGGAGGCGCCTGTCAGCCGCCCGTGCTCGCTCTCTCTCAATAGACCGCCCCACATGCTGAAGGCGAACTCATTCATCTCCGGCGAGCGGATACGGTAGAGGTCGAATGCGATCCCGACGAGCCCCGGCAGGCATAAGGCCAGCAGGGCCCAGCGCGAGAGATTGGCCCCCCAGTAGAGGAGCGGAACGCAGCCGAGGCCAATGTGGATGGCCAGACGCAATCGTTGATGATGGGTGATGGTCTCAGATGGTGAGGGAGCCACGTACGGCCGGGCGATCAAGGCCCACGCTCGTCGAGAAATCGCCCCAGGCGAGCGACGGCCTCACGGAGGTTCTCCAGGCTGTTGGCGTAGGTGAAGCGGATGTAGCCTTCAGCGGCCGAGCCGAAGTCGATGCCAGGTGTAACGGCCACCCCGGCGTGCTCCAGGATGTCGAAAGCGAACTTCATCGAATCCTCGCTCCAATGCCGGGCATTGGCCAGCACGTAGAACGCCCCGGTGGGCTCGGCGTGAATTCCGAAGCCGAGGGAGCGGAGCGCCGGCACAAGGTAGCGGCGGCGCTCGTCGAAGGCCTCCCGCATACGGGCCACATCGTCCCCCGCTTCGGTGAGCGCAGAGATGGCGGCCCACTGGACGAAGTCGCTGGCCGAGATGAAAAAATTCTGGTGCATTTTCTGAAGCGTCCGGATGAAGGCCATCGGGGCGATGAGGTAGCCTATTCTCCAGCCCGTCATCGCGTAGGCCTTGGAGAACCCGTTGAGAACGAAAGCGTTGCTGTTGTACTGGAGGAGCGAGTGCTCGGCCCCCGAATAGACGAGCCCATGATAGATTTCGTCGGAGACGACGGGTGGGCCAAGCTCTGCGATGCCCTCCAGGACGGACGGCTCCAACACCGCCCCCGTCGGGTTGGCCGGTGAGTTGATGAAGATGGCCTTGGTCCGCGGCGAGATGCTTTTAGCCACGGCCTCTACGCGAAGCTGGAAGCCGTCGGCCTCGTCCACCTCCACGTAGACCGGCCTGCCGCCGGCGAACTCGATCATCTGGGGATAGCAGGCGTAGTGTGGGTTGGGGAGAATGACCTCGTCGCCGGGATCAAGGAGAGCCGCGAAGAGCAAGAGCATGGCCGGGGAGGTTCCGCAGGTGACCATGATTTGCTCCGGGGAGACGTCCACCCCGTAGGTGGCCCCGTAATGAGCGGCGATGGCCTCCCTGAGCTCCAGCAATCCCAGGGAGTGGGTGTAGCGGGTTCTATGCTCCCGGAGCGCCTGAAAGGCGGCCTCGACGACGACCGAAGGCGTTGGGAAGTCTGGCTCGCCCAGCGACAAATGGATAATGGAGCGACCGGCACGCTCCAGGGCCTGAGCCCGCTCCAAGACCTCCATGGCCAAAAAGGGCGGGATCGCCTTTGCCCTGCTCGAGACAGAATGCTCCATATCAGCCGACTCCATAGGGTGGTCGGACACCCATGGTACCACAAGGCCTCAGGTGCCCTCAAGGGTAGTTGCCTTCCAGCAAGATGCTTTTTTTCACAAAAAAGAAAAGTATGAAAGGGCGATAAAAAAGGTTGCCAACTCATTCCAGGGCATGGTATAAATCCTTGATTGTTTTATTCCAAGTGACACAGACCACAAACAAATCGCACCGTTTCTGCGCAACTTTATGTGCTGAAGGTAGGCTATTCATTTTCAGCGATGCCATATCGAACCGGGGATTATTGTCTACTCAGGTGGCGTGATTTAGCTACAGGCTACTTCGTTTTTGAGGGAGCGGGAGATGACAAAAATCGAGATCGTAAACACCGTGGCAGAGAGGACCGGGTTGACTAAGGTAAAGGCCGAAGAGGCGGTGGAGTCCATTCTCCATCTGATGAAGCAATGCCTCGCTCAGGGAGACTCCATCATCCTCAGGCGGTTTGGTTCCTTCCAGGTCCGCCAGAAGTCGGCCCGCATCGGCCGGAACCCGAAGACGGGTCAGGGGGCCGAGATTCCCGCCCGCAAGGTGGTGCGCTTCAAGGCGGGTAAGTATTTCAAGGAGGCCGTCAACTCGGGCCGCACACCGGGGGTCGAGGAGGCCGACTAGAGAATGAGCATCGCATCGCCGTAGCTGTAGAACCGGTATCGGCGGGCGATAGCCTCCCGGTAGGCGGCCAAGAGGCGGTCTTTTCCCGCAAAGGCGCTGACCAGCAGAAGCAGCGTCGAGCGGGGCAGATGAAAGTTGGTCAGCAGCCCGCCGACGATTCTGAACTTGTAGCCCGGATAGATGTAAAGCGCCGTCTTTCCCTTTACCCCCTCAGCTCGTATCTCCCCCCCAACTGCCACCGCGCTCTCCAGGGCGCGAAGGGCGGTGGAGCCGACGGCGATGACCCTCCGGCCCTCGGCCGCGGCCCGCCTTACCGCCTGAGCGGCCTCCCGCCCCACCTCGTAGCGCTCAGCCTCCATGACGTGGTCTTCGAGCCTCTCACCCCCCACCGGCTGGAAGGTCCCCAGCCCCACGTGGAGCGTGATGGCGACCCACTCGATCCCTCGGTCGGACAACCCCTCAAAGACCCTCTCTGTAAAGTGAAGCCCCGCCGTTGGGGCCGCCACCGCTCCCCGTCGGGCGGCGAAGAGCGTCTGGTAGCGCTCCCGGTCCTCTTTCTCTTCAAGGGGCTCGTCGGTGCGACGCTTGATGTAGGGGGGCAGGGGGGTGCGGCCGTGGGCCTCGAGCCACGCCGGGAGAGGCCCTCTGCCGAAGAGGCGGACCACCGCCTGTCCATCGCCTAGCATCTCTTCCACAACGGCTTCCATCCCGTCGGCGAAGGCGAGCCGCTGAGGGGCCCTGACGCGTCCATAGGGCTTGATGAGCGCCCTCCACCTCTCCTGGCCCAAATCCTCGAGCAGCAACAGCTCGACCCGCCCGCCCGTGGGCGCTTTTCGCCCAAAGATGCGGGCCGGGAAGACCCGGGTGTCGTTGAGCGCAAGGAGGTCGCCGGGCTCGAGGAGGCGCGGAAGGTCGAGAAACCCGGCGTGGGTGATGCGGCCCGATGTCCGCTCGAGCACGAGCAGCCTGGAGGCGTCCCGCTCCCCCAATGGCCTCTGGGCGATGAGCTCAGGCGGCAGGGTGTAGTCGAAATCGGAGAGCTTCATCGCCGAATAGGAGAGGCTGCTCTAACGCCTAAAGAAGAGGTTGAGCAGGACGGTCAGCACGATCGAAAGAATGATGGAGGTGGTCAGGGGAAAGTAGAAGGTGACCCGCTTGCCCTTGAACGCGAAGTCTCCCGGGAGCCGTCCGAGCCAGGGGAGCTTGCCTGCGAGCAAGAGAACCCCTCCCAGGGCGACCAAGACGATGCCGAAGATGATAAGGTAGCGGGCGACGTGCTCCATCTTCACCCCCCGGCATCCCCTTGGCTCTCAGAGCAGGGAGGCTTGACGGCCTTCGCTCGCCTCGGCAGAGAAGCGGTCCGGGACGGCAAGGCCGAAGTGTTCGTACGCCCGGCGGGTGGCGAGGCGCCCTCGGGAGGTTCTCTGGAGGAAACCCTCCCGGATGAGATATGGCTCGATGGAATCCTCCAGCGTGTCGCGCTCCTCGCTGAGGGCTGTGGCCAGGGTGTCGATGCCGACTGGGCCGCCGTCGAACTGCTCGACGATGGCTCTCAGGAGCTTTCGGTCCATGGTATCGAGCCCCGCCTCGTCGACGTCGAGGGCGACCAGGGCCTGGCGGGCCACCTCGGCCGTGATGACCCCCTCGGCGCGGACTTGGGCGAAGTCCCTGACTCGGCGAAGCAACAGGTTGGCCACCCGAGGGTTGCGGCGGCTGCGGCGGGCGATTTCGATTTCACCGCCCGGCTCGACCTCGACCTCGAGGATGCGGGCCGAGCGAGAGAGAATCTGCCCGATCTCCTCGTGGCTGTAGAAGTCGAGCCGGTTGACCACCCCGAAGCGGTCCCTCAAAGGCCCGGTCAGCAGCCCCATCCTCGTGGTGGCCCCGATGAGTGTGAACGGCTTGAGCTCGAGCTTGAGGGTCTTGGCTCCCGGCCCTTGGCCGATGATGATGTCGAGCCGGTAGTCCTCCATGGCCGGGTAGAGAATCTCTTCGACGACGTTGGGCAGACGGTGAATCTCGTCGATGAAGAGAATGTCCCTGGCTTCGAGATTGGTGATGATGGCGGCGAGGTCCCCCGGCCGGTCGAGGACGGGCCCGCTGGTGGCCGTGATGTGAACCCCCTTCTCGCGGGCGATTATGTGAGCCAGAGTCGTCTTGCCAAGACCCGGGGGGCCGTAAAGAAGGACGTGGTCGAGGGCTTCGCCCCTTTGAGCGGCGGCCTCGATGAAGACCTTGAGGTTGTCCACGATCCCGCTCTGGCCAATGTAATCGTCGAAGCTCTGGGGCCTCAGCGTAATCTCGTAGGGGACTTCGTCGATGTTGCGCTGTCCGGTGAGCAGGTGGTCGTGCTTCTGCATGGGCCGTCTCCTCAGAACACGAGGGACTGCAACGCCCTTTTCAGGAGCGCCTCGAAGGGGGCCTCGGCGCCCACCTCGGACCGGGCGGCCTCAACCGCGCGGGCCGCCTCGGCTCTTCGGTAGCCGAGGTTAACGAGGGCGGAGAGACAATCGCCCGATACGGTGTCGTCCACAGGTGGATGACCATCATCCGGGGCCGCGGCGCTCTCGGCCAACGCCGCCTTGTCCTTCAGCTCCACGATCATCCGCTCGGCGGTCTTAAGCCCCACTCCCGGGATGCGGGACAAACGCTCCGCATCCCCCCCCGCAAGGGCCGCCCTTAGCTCCTCTGCGGGGAGGCCGGAGAGGATGTTCCGAGCAAGACGAGGGCCAATTCTGCTAACAGCGATCAAGAGCACGAAGAGCTCCCGTTCCTCGGCCGTGGAGAACCCGTAGAGGGCTATGGTGTCCTCCCGCACATGCGTGTAGACGAGGAGATTGACCAGCTCGCCTTCGGGGGGCAGGCGGTAGTAGGTCGTCAGAGGGATTGTGCAGGCGTATCCGACGCCGCCTACGTCCAAGACGGCCCGCTCAGGGCTTTTTACTGAGAGCCGGCCGGAGAGCTGAGCAATCATGTCATTGAGCGGCCCTAAGGCGGGCCTGCGTCGTGGATGTGTGGCAATGGCAGATGGCAACAGCGAGGGCGTCGGCGGCATCGTATGGTTGAGGAGGCTCGCCGAGCCCCAGAAGACGGGCCACCATTGACTGGACTTGGTCTTTCTCCGCCCCCCCGTAACCCACGATGGCCTGCTTAACGGTCCGGGCCGGGTAGGTCACCACCTCGAGGCCCGCATCCGCCGCCGCCACAAGCGCCACTCCGCGGGCCTGGCCGAGGGCCAGGGCGGATTTGACGTTTTGCGCGTAGAAGGTGTCCTCGACGGCGACAACGTCGGGCTGGTATGTGGCGATGGCCTCGCGGAGTCCGTCGCTCATCGCTTTGAGGCGCTCGGCCAGGGGGGCGCGGGCGGGGCCTCGGACGACTCCCCAGGCGATGGCGGCGAGAGTCCGGCCGTCGGCTTCGACGACGCCGTAGCCGGTGGCCTGGGTCCCAGGGTCGATCCCTATAACCCGAACGCCCGAGTGCTTAGGCACCCACCTCCTCCATGACCTCGGCGGGTATGTCGAAGTTCGCCGAGACGTTCTGGACGTCGTCGTGGTCCTCCAGCCCTTCCATGAGGCGGAGGACCTGTTGGCCCTCGCTCCCTTCGAGCTTGATAGTGCTCTGGGGCGCCTGGATAACTTCGGCCAGGGTCGTCGGGATGTCGGCATCCCCGAGCGCTTCTCTAAGGCTGGCGAATAGCTCCCACGGGCAGGTCACCTCGTAGGCGCCCTCGTCCAGGGAGATATCGTCTGCTCCCGCCTCGAGGGCGACCTCCATGAGGCGATCTTCCCCGACCGCCTCCTCCTCCACCATGAAAATTCCCTTCTTGGAGAACATCCACGCCACACTCCCGGGCTCTGAGAGGTTGCCGCCGTGTTTGGTAAAGACGTGCCTGAGCTCCGCCACGGTGCGGTTCTTGTTGTCGGTAAGCGCTTCGACGAAAACCGCGACCCCGCCCGGGCCGTAACCCTCGTAGACGACCTCCTCGTATTGGACCCCTTCAAGCTCACCCGTTCCACGCTGGATTGACCGCTTGATATTATCGGCAGGCATGTTCATGGCCTTGGCCGATGTGATTGCAGTCCTAAGGCGTGGGTTGGCGTCGGTGTCGCCGCCGCCTAGGCGGGCTGCCACCGTAATCTCCTTAATCAACTTGGCGAACTGCTTGCCCCGCTTGGCATCAACCACGGCCTTTTTATGCCGAATGGAGTGCCACTTGGAATGTCCAGACATAGGTGCCCTCTCATGCCCTGGGACGGTCGGGCGGGCTTGGCTTTTGGAGGTGAGGGAGGCTGCCCATCTACATTTTAACCATTGAAACGCCTACCGTTATCTATCACAGGACGCTTCAATTGGCAAGGGGGAAGGGCGAAGAGGGGGGAGGGCGTCAAAGTTGCGCGGCGATGTTGGTTAAGGAGCTGGGCTCCCTTTCTGGATAAAAAAATCCGGCAGCGTCCTACTCTCCCACCCAGTCTCCCAGGCAGTACCATCGGCGCTGGCGGGCTTAACTTCCGTGTTCGAAATGGGAACGGGTGTATCCCCGCCGCTATCGCCACCGGAAAAGATCTTCGAGCTGAATTTCAAAGAAACGGGCCGATCCACACTCCCTTTGACAACTGAATAGAACACGGGCCTCCCTAGCTCCTCCAGGCAACCGGGAGATCCAGATATGATGATGCCATGATGGTCAAGCCTCACGGCCGATTAGTACCCGTTAGCTTAACGCATTGCTGCGCTTACACACCGGGCCTATCAACCTCGTGGTCTTCGAGGGGCCTTTAGTGCCCTTACGGGCAGTGAGAGCTCATCTTGGGATGGGCTTCCCGCTTAGATGCTTTCAGCGGTTATCCCTTCCGAACATAGCTACCCAGCAGTGCCCCTGGCGGGACAACTGGAACACTAGAGGTTCGTCCGTCCTGGTCCTCTCGTACTAAGGACAGCTTCCCTCAACTCTCCTGCGCCCACGGCAGATAGGGACCGAACTGTCTCACGACGTTCTAAACCCAGCTCGCGTACCGCTTTAATGGGCGAACAGCCCAACCCTTGGAACCTGCTCCAGCTCCAGGATGCGATGAGCCGACATCGAGGTGCCAAACCTCCCCGTCGATGTGGACTCTTGGGGGAGATTAGCCTGTTATCCCCGGCGTACCTTTTATCCGATGAGCGACGGCCCTTCCACACGGAACCGCCGGATCACTAAGCCCTGCTTTCGCACCTGCTCGACCTGTCGGTCTCGCAGTCAAGCTCCCTTATGCCTTTACACTCTACGCGCGATTACCAACCGCGCTGAGGGAACCTTCGGGCGCCTCCGTTACTTTTTAGGAGGCGACCGCCCCAGTCAAACTACCCGCCTGACCATGTCCCCCGACCGGCTTCACGGTGCGGGGTTAGAAACGCAACGACATAAGGGTGGTATTTCAAGGTTGGCTCCACCAAGGCTAGCGCCCTGGCTTCAAAGCCTCCCACCTATCCTACACATAAGCCGCCAAGATTCATGATCAGGTTGTAGTAAAGGTGCACGGGGTCTTTCCGTCTTGCCGCGGGTAGCCGGCATCTTCACCGGCACTACAATTTCACTGAGTCTCTCGCTGAGACAGCGCCCAAGTCGTTACGCCATTCGTGCAGGTCGGAACTTACCCGACAAGGAATTTCGCTACCTTAGGACCGTTATAGTTACGGCCGCCGTTTACCGGGGCTTCGGTTTAGAGCTTCGCCTCGGCCGAAGCCGAAGCTAACCCCGCCCCTTAACCTTCCGGCACCGGGCAGGCGTCAGTCCCTATACGTCGTCTTACGACTTAGCAGAGACCTGTGTTTTTAGTAAACAGTCGCCCGGGCCTGGTCACTGCGACCCCCTCGGGCTTCCCACGCGAGGTGGTTCACCCTACCGGGGCACTCCTTCTCCCGAAGTTACGGAGCCAGTATGCCGAGTTCCTTAGCGAGAGTTCTCTCAAGCGCCTTAGGATACTCTCCTCACCCACCTGTGTCGGTTTACGGTACGGTCACCTCAGCCACTCCCTAGAGGTTTTTCTTGGCAGCATGGGATCAACCACTTTGCGGGCTAAAAGCCCTCGTCATCACGCCTCGGGGGTAGCGGCTGCCCGGATTTGCCTGGGCAGCCCCCCTACACGCTTAAACCGGGACGTCCATCACCCGGATGGTCTACCCTTCTGCGTCACCCCATCGGTCAAACGCGACTGCGGTGGTGCAGGAATATTAACCTGCTTCCCATCACCTACGCCTTTCGGCCTCGGCTTAGGGGCCGACTAACCCTGAGCGGATTAACCTTCCTCAGGAAACCTTGGGTTTTCGGCGAACGGGTTTCTCGCCCGTTTTATCGTTACTCATGCCGACATGCTCACTTCCACGTCGTCGACCAGTCCTCACGGTCTGGCTTCAGCCTAATGTGGAACGCTCCCCTACCGACCGGAGGGCGGTCGAAACCGTCCTCCAGCCCCGCAGCTTCGGTGGTGGCCTTAAGCCCCGTTACATTTTCGGCGCAAGAAAACTTGACCAGTGAGCTGTTACGCTTTCTTTAAAGGATGGCTGCTTCTAAGCCAACCTCCTGGTTGTCTCAGCGCTCTTACAACCTTCTCCACTTAGACCACACTTCGGGACCTTAGCTGGCGGTCTGGGCTCTTTCCCTTTTGACCATGGAGCTTATCCCCCACAGTCTGACTCCCGGGCTACTCGTTGACGGCATTCGGAGTTTGGTTGGGTTTGGTAACCTGGTAGGGCCCCTAGTCCATCCAGTGCTCTACCGCCGTCACGGAACACCCGAGGCTAGCCCTAAAGCTATTTCGGGGAGAACCAGCTATCGCCAGGTTTGTTTGGCCTTTCACCCCTACCCACAGCTCATCCCCCAAGTTTTCAACCTTGGTGGGTGCGGGCCTCCACAGGTTGTTACACCTGCTTTACCCTGGCCATGGGTAGCTCACCTGGCTTCGGGTCTACTCCCTGCGACTATAACGCCCTATTCAGACTCGCTTTCGCTACGGCTACACCTGACGGCTTAACCTAGCCACAAAGAATAACTCGTCGGCCCATTATGCAAAAGGTACGCGGTCACCCTGGTCGAGCGGTTGCCCGCCCATCCATAGGGCTCCCACCGATTGTAGGCACACGGTTTCAGGTTCTATTTCACTCCCCGCACAGGGGTACTTTTCACCTTTCCCTCACGGTACTGGTTCGCTATCGGTCGCCAGGGAGTATTTAGCTTTGGGAGGTGGTCCTCCCAGATTCCCACAGGGTTTCTCGTGTCCCGTGGTACTCGGGATGCCCGCCCACGGAGAGAAAAGCCTTTCGCCTACAGGGCTATCACCTTCTTTGGCGGACCTTTCCAGGCCCTTCGACTAGACTTCTCTTTTCTTACTCCGCGGCAGTGATGCGTCACCGCCCAGCGGACCCCCACAACCCCGGCCGTAAAACGCACGCACGCTATCACGTACGACCGGTTTGAGCTGTTCCCGTTTCGCTCGCCGCTACTCAGGGAATCGCGGTTGCTTTCTCTTCCTCGGGGTACTAAGATGTTTCAATTCCCCCGGTTCGCCTCCCGGCCCTATGGGTTCAAGCCGGGATGACCTGGGATTAACCAGGCCGGGTTTCCCCATTCGGAAATCTCCGGATCAAAGCCTGCTGGCGGCTCCCCGAAGCTTATCGCAGCTTGCCACGTCCTTCATCGCCTCCTGGCGCCAAGGCATCCACCGTACGCCCTTAGTAGCTTGACCTTAAACCCTCGGAACTGATGCCGTCAGTGCTTGGCGCCTGGACGAACCCAGGAACGAAGGACTTAGTGCATCAGCACCACAGGTACACTGCGTGTGTTGTGGTCGGAAAAACTACCGTTTGCAGGATATTCAGTTGTCAAAGATCAGTCGGGGCTTCGCCCCGAGCCCCACGCGGCCGCTTCGCGGGGACCCCAATTGCCCCACTCCGCGCCCGCGGGGCGCGCATGTGCGCGCCCTGAGCAGTTGATCAGTCGGGGCTTCGCCCCGAGCCC
>JADFOP010000027.1:0-12500 GCA_022562795.1 Nitrospinota bacterium | reverse complement strand
ACGCCCATGCAATGGCCAACCGGTCTGGACGATATTTCCGCCTTCCCGCCGAAGCCCATATTGCCGTCATCGCGGTTGACCCTAAGTATATGAGAACGCCCGACGAGCGTTTTAAATATGGAAGAAACTTGCTGAACAGGAAATTTAAAATCAGCTTCTCTGCGATTCACTTCGACGAAGCATCGGGGTGTTGGGTACCCGATAATTGCGTCGAGCTCCGCGCCCAGGACATTGGGGTTGCACCCGTCTTGGATAACGGCGAAGTCAAGCGCTTTCAGGTCTATATCGGCGGCGGCCAGGGCGAGAAGAATCGCAAACCGACCATTTCTTCTCTCGGCGAGCCCATCGGCATCTTTCGCAAAGAAGACCTGCTCGAGGGCCTGGACGCGATTGTCCGAATCCATCAGGAATGGGGTGATAGGCAAAACCGATATTGGGCCCGGATCAAATACGTCCTCCTTAAAATGGGGATGGAATGGTTCCAAAACGAAGTAAGAAGCTTGAAGGTCGAGTTTGAGCCACCGGACCCCCGCCTGGACTATGGAGACCGGGACCTCCATCACGGGTGGATGAGGCAACCATCGAATGGATTGTTTACATACGGGGCCTTTATCGAGAACGGGAGAATCATCGATGGACCAAATGGTGAGATGAAGACCATGGTTCGCCACCTCATGGAAACCTACCCCATCAAACTCATGAACACGCCGAACCAACATCTCCTGTTCACCGACATCCCCGAAGATGCAAGGGATGACTTTGAAGCCGACATGCACCGGTTCGGGTATGGGAAGGTAAATGGGAAGCCCTACTCAACGTTGAGAAAATCATCCGTAGCCTGTGTCGGGCTCAACACGTGTGGTCTGGCTTTTACGGATTCCGAGAAGTTTCTCCCCTCCCTAATCGGCGAACTGGAGGCGTTGGGCTTTGGAGACCTTAAGGAGTCCATTGGGATGAGCGGGTGTGAGGCCCAATGCTCGCGTCCGGCAACGAAGGCGATCGGGTGGGTCGGGTCTGCGAAAAACCGATACCAACTAAAGCTTATGGGGACTGAAGACGGCAGGCATCAGGGCCTATCTCTATCCGATTCGAGTGGCAAATATTATTTAATATTAACGCCGCGGGACGAGGTCGTCACTGTAACCAAAACCCTCTTTCAATTCTTCTTAGCCAACCGAAACCCCGGCGAGACGTTGGGATATTTTCATCAGCGAACCGGCATGGAAGCCATCATCGAGCACCTGAAGCAGGACCCCGAAACCACCGAACTGATGAAAAAGACCTACAACCACCCGAATCGCGCTTGAAGGCTCAGTGCGTCCCCGCCCCGCCCCGTCCCCCGCTGTTTCGACCTTGCCAGTCACCTAGGATTTCGCTAATATTGAGCCTCCCCCACCACAGGCGGGAGACCGTTTCAGAATTCAATGTCTTGCATAGAGTCTGGAGGTTTCGTGAAGATAGGCGTTATCAGCGACACTCACGGACATTGCCACCCCCGAGTCTTCCAGGTATTCGAGGGCGTGGAGCTGATTCTCCACGCCGGCGACATCGGAGACGAGACGATAATCACCGACCTTGAGGCCCTTGCGCCGGTCAAAGCCGTCGTGGGCAATATAGACGGGCCCCCCCTGACCGACCGATACCCGCCGCTTGACGAGGTCTCACTGGAAGGACATCTCCTCCTCATGACCCACCAGGCGGGGCCGCCGGAGCGGCTCCCAGAGGAGATCGGGGCGCTCCTGGAAGAGCGCAAGCACGCCGCCCTCGTCTTCGGCCACACCCACCTTCCCCTGGCCCGCCACCAGGACGGGGTCCTTTACCTCAACCCGGGCTACGCAGGCCGGCAGCGCTTCGGATGGAAGCGCTCAGTGGCCCTCCTGCAGGTTACCGAGCACGGCCTCGAGGCCGCAATCCACTTACTGGAAGACTCCCTACGGTGACCGATACGGCGACCGGCATCCCAGAGCCCGGACGCTGATGGTCGGCTCGCCCCTTCCTCGGAAGGGTAGCGAAGAGGGTAGAAAAAAGAGTTGCGCCCCGCGGCGCAACTCTGTTATAGAGGCTGTGACCTCGTATTAGAGCCCCTCCGATGACCTGCTCAAAGACGTCGGAAGGGCCCCCACCCTAGGAGGAATTGCGGTGGTCAAGCCCGATTGGGGAGATCGCTACACCTGCCACTCTTGCGGATGCAAATTTTACGACCTCAATCGCCCCGAGCCCCTCTGTCCTCGCTGCGGCGTCGACCAGCGTGAGACCACCCAAGAGGCCCGCCCCCCACGCCAGAGTCGGGTCTCAAAGGCCACGGTCGATGAAGAAACCGAAAACGATATATTCGAAGAGCCTGATGAACCGGGGGAGGACAAAGAAGAAGTTGTCTCCGATGAATATGTAGAAGAGGTAGAAAAGGAACTTTAGCCCTACTAGCCGAGGGAGCCACAAGGACGACGCCTCGGTCCGTGCTGCTATGATTATCGGTCTGACAGGACGAAATGGCGCCGGCAAAGGCGCCATGGCCGACTACTTGGCCCGTAAGAGCTTCGAGGCACACTCTCTCTCTGACGTCATCCGAGAGGAGCTCCGCACCAGCGGAGAGCCGATTACGAGAGAGCGCTTAATCGAGGCGGGAAGGGAGCTTAGGGCCACCTACGGTCCGGCGGTGTTGGCCGAGCGGATCCTGGCCCGCCTGGCTCCCAACAAGCACTACGTAATCGACTCAATTCGCCACCCCGCCGAGGTTGAGGCGCTTCGAAGCCGCGAGGGCTTCATCCTGGTCGCCGTGGGGGCTCCTCTTGAGGTCCGCTTCGAGCGCAACCTGGAGCGAGGCCGCGAGGCCGAGGCTCAGAGCCTGGAGGCCTTCAGAACGCTCGAGGAGGCCGAGCTCGAAAGCACTGAGGCGGGAGGCCAGCAGCTTATACCTTGCGAGGAGATGGCCGACCACATCGTTGCGAACGACTCGACTCTGGAGGTCTTCTACGGACGAATCGACCGGCTGGTCGGCTCGCTGCTCCAGGGGTCCACACGTCCCGGGTGGGATGAGTATTTCATGAGCATCGCCCAGGTCGTCTCCAACCGCTCAAACTGCATCAAGCGCAGGGTGGCGGCCGTCGTCGTCAAAGACCGGCGCATAATTTCCACCGGCTACAACGGCACCCCCCGGGGAACCCGCAACTGTAACGAGGGCGGCTGCCCCCGGTGCAACGACCTCGCCCCGGCAGGCACCGCCCTGGAAGAATGCCTATGCTCCCACGCCGAGGAGAACGCCATCACCCAGGCGGCCTACCACGGCATCTCCGTGCGGGAGGCCACGCTCTATTCCACATACTCGCCCTGTCTCATGTGCACCAAGATGATAATCAACGCCGGGATTGCCGAAGTAATATACAACGAGAGCTACCCCCTTGGAGCCCGCGCCCAGGCGCTCCTCAAAGAAGCCGGAATCACCATTCGTCAGTTGCATTTCTAATGGAGCGCGAAACCAGGTAGGAGGAGTCAGTGGCTCTCCTGAAGGTTGCCCAGCTAGGCCACCCCGTGCTCCGCCATGAAGCCGAGCCCGTGCCACGGGAGCTCATCGGCGGAGCTGAGATGGAGCGGCTCGTCGCCGATATGGTCGAGACCATGCGGGAATACTTAGGAGTTGGGCTCGCCGCGCCCCAGGTCCACCATCCCATTCAACTCATCGTAGTCGAGGCCGCCGGCGAGCGGGCAGACCGGGGGGAGGTCCCTCTAACGGTGCTCTTCAACCCATCTATCGTCGAGGCCTCCGAGGAGATGGTCACCGACTGGGAGGGCTGCCTCTCGGCGGGTGAGCTGCGAGGCCTGGTGCCTCGTAACCGGAGCGTCGTCGTCGAGGCACTAGACCGAGGCGGCCAGCCTCTCACGGTCAAGGCCGAGGATTTCTTTGCCAGGGTGCTCCAGCACGAGATCGACCACCTCCAGGCCACCCTCTTCTTCGACCGGATGCCGGATCTCCGCTCCCTCACCTTCGCCCGGGAGTTCGCTAAATACTGGGCGGCCCCTCCGCCTGATGAGCCTGCCCGGCAGGCCTGACCCTTAAGTCCCGCTCCCCTCCCTGCCTTGACGAATCCGACCTGCGGGCTCTATATTAAATTTATCCCAATGGGAGATTACTTCTTTCAGGGGCAGGGATCGCCGTGACGACACTCAAGCAGCCTAAAATCACTTTGAAGGACGTCCTCCTGACCGAGGAGCAGCTACGCAGCCGGGTTGCCGAGCTGGGGGAGGCGATAACCCGTAAGTTCGAACGCCACGGCCGACTCGTGGTCGTCGGGGTCCTCAAGGGAAGCGTCATCTTTACGGTGGACCTCCTGCGCCGCATCACCATCCCCTGCACTTTCGACTTCGTCCACGCCGCTTCCTACGGGGCCGAAACCACCTCGGTCGGCGACGTCCAACTGCTAAAAGACATCACCATGTCCCTGGAGGGCGAGCGGGTCCTCCTGGTGGACGACATCTTCGATACGGGCTACACCCTCTCCTACCTCTTTAAGCACATCCAGAGCAAGGGGCCCAAGAGCGTACATACCTGTGTGATGCTGGATAAGCCTTCCCGGCGCCGGGTGGATTTCACGCCCGACTGGGTTGGCTTCACCATCCCCGACGCCTTCGTCGTCGGCTACGGGTTGGACTACAGCGAGCAATACCGAGACCTCCCCCACGTGGCCAGCGTGCGGCTGGAGTAGCCGCCAGTCGGCCTTGGCCCCTCTTAATCTCGCCTTTTCCAGAGGCGCCTGCCCTTCCAACGCCTGAGCGATTCGTGATTCACCTCTCCTCCTTCCCTGCCGGGCGGTGCGGCTGGTATACTGGCTGTAGGCTTGGAAAAGGGAGGTCCTTTCGTGAGACAACTGGTGATGCGAGCCGCGGCAGTCGTGCTGGGTGTCAGTCTAGCTGGGGCTGGCTGCGCGCCACCGTCCATCTCGCCGCCGGCCGTACGGGAGGCATCAGCCTACCCGGCCAAGGCCAGCCGGGCGGGTCTGACCGTCGCCGCCGATCCCTACGCCGACCCGGACAAGTCCAAGGCCGTCTTCGGCGTGGAGCTCGTCCGCAAAGGACTGTTGGCCGTTAACCTTATCTTCAAGAACGACGGGCCGAAGAAGTTCTTTGTCTACACCAACCAGATTACCTTCAAAGATGCCAATGGCGAAAGCCACCCCCGACTGCAGGTCACCCAGGTGGCAGAGGGCATCGAGCGCCGGGGCTTCGCCGGCGGCTTGGGGACTCCCTCGGTGGGCGTTGGTATTATAGGTTTTGGCACCAGGGCGAGCCCTGAGGTCGCCCAGAGCTACCTGGAGGTATCCCTCGCCGGTCGCCTTCTGGGCCCTCAGAGCCGTGCCAACGGATTCGTCTTCTTCGGCCTAAACAAAGACCGGCTTGTGACGGGTCAGGTCGTCGTACCCGTCCACGACGCGGCCGATGACCGCATACTCGTCTTCGAGATTCCCATACCGTGAAAGGGACGACAAGCCCGCAAGGGCGGGTTATTAGTCCATCGCCGAGCGGTTGCTTGAGGTCGGTTTGCTCAGGTGAGGGTGGTCATTCAGCGGAGCAGATCCCGAGGTGTGGCTCGCTTCAGGGTTGAGCGGATTGTGCGAAGGGTCGCCGCCTTTGTCGTCTCATCGGCGTCGGCAAGCTCATCGACGAGCTCGGACATTGCGTAACGATCGAGCTCCTTCAGATGGATATCGGTAATGGCATTGGTGAGGCTGAAAACGTACACGCGGCGGACGACCCGTGCCAGGGCCACCGATTGGCCGGTTCGCAACTCCTCCTTCAGCTCCCCGTAAAAGGCCGTCTGCGAGGGGAAGTCCTCCTCGTCCGGGTCCTCGGCCAGGGGCTCGGCCAGCACCTCCATGACCCCCTCCACCTCCTTGGAGCTCATGGGTCTTCTCAGGCCGTGCTCGACCGCCCTTGCGGCTGGAATAACGACCTTCCCGCCCCGGCGCCCCTCCAGGGCGATGACGTAACACGACTCTTCCCCGCCGTCGGGCAGGGATGTTCGCTCGACGGCCTGGACCACGCCACGGCCGTGGAGGGGAACGACAAGCCGATCACCTGCCTTGAATGATGTGGCCACGAGGATTCCTCCCATACGGCGAGCCTACGGCAGGGGACGTTTCCTGTCAAGCAACGGTATAGTTGAAGGAGCGTGTGAGGATGGGGGAATCGGATTCTTGGGGAAAAAAGAACTGCCCGGCCAGCCCCGGGGAGGCATTGGGGTCACGCACCCCGCCTCCGGGCGCCGTTACCCGAGCAGACGAGTCTATGCCTGGTCTTGGTCTGTTACACCCCGCTCATGGCTGCTGATGAACGCCGCCAGTGCCGAAATGCCACTCGATCCCGCCGTAGATGTTGCTTGCGGTGTAATCAACCTCTAGCGATTCACCTGAATCATTGAACTCGAACTCGGTCAAGACCCATTTGTACTCGGCGAATAGAGCAAGGTTGTCGTTGACGAATCCCCTCACGCCACCCATTAGTTGGAGGGAAGCGACGACATCTTCATCGTTAGGCCTATCGAGATCTGCGTAAATCACTCCTACCCCAACCCCGGCGTACGGCTGGATGGGGCCGTACGGGTATCGGACAAGACCATTTACACCGCCGGATAGCACGATGAGATCGTCATCAAACGCAATGTTGAGCCCTGCAGTCTTGAAGCGGTCGAGTTCGGGATTAGTCCAGTAGGCGTCAAATTCCACGCCTAACCATGGGAGGTCGAAGTATTCCATCCAGTAACCAACTCGCGCGCCCGCAATCACTGCGGGGTCAAATTCGAACTCCCCCGTAAGGCCCACAAATCCAGGGATCGTGATTGCAGCATCGGCATCGTGAGGTATTGAGACACCTCCGTACCCTCCGACGTAGATTTGTGCGAAGCTCTGGGTTGGGAGCATCAAGAGCGCCCCCAGCAAGATGGCCAACCATAGTGAACGCGATTTTGCCGTATCCATTTACCCCCCTCCTTTTTGAAAGAAACTTTTCCCTTAATAATTAATATATAGACCCGGACTGCATTTTTGTCAAGGAAATTTGGCGATTTTTTACAAACCACGACATTATGTCCTATCATTGGCGGCTCCCAGTTATCTCTCAACTCCCGCTGATACTTCACGATAATTATTGTGGGGTTCGAGACGAGTCAATGGCTGTTCGTTGAAACCGAACCTCCATGCTCTACGGGCTTGGTCCCGTTTGCCATTTCAATGGGCTGAGTGTTGGAAGTTCTCCTCCCTCCCCGGGCCGGCGCCCTTGCCAAGACCGAGGCGGTTGAGGGGCAGCCGGGAGCCGCTAATAAGGCTTCCCTTCGGTTTCCGGTTGTGCTTTAATGCGGCCTTCGGGAGCCTGTGGTCTCTCGATGCGAGTTGGGTTTCTAGCGTTGAGAGAAGCGCCGCCAGCCCGGGGGAGGAGGTTACGATGTCGGTCAAATTCATCGAGTACTGGGACCTGCAGCCCCTCGTGGAGGAGAAGTTCGCCAAATACCTCACCCGGGAGTGGATTCCGGGGATGAACGGGCTGGGCATCACCATCCTGGCCGTTTGGAAAGTTCTCGTCGGCACCTGCCCGAGGTTCGTCTCCGAGGGGATCTCCGACGATATAAGTCAGCTCAAGGATGCGTTGGGGGACGAGCGCCACTCTCAGCTCAACGAAGGGCTTTTCCGATGGGCGGAGCATTACTCCAGCCGGGTGATGGTGCCAACGGGTCTAGTTCCTACCCTCATCGGGGAGCCCAAGCACAAGGCCGTCAAGCTCAACCAGCTCTGGGACACCAGGTACGTTCAAAAGGAGAGCTTCAGCCCTTTCCTCACCGAGGAGTTCGTCCCCGCTCTCGAAGAGATGGGCCTCGTTATAGGCGGACACTGGAAGACCCTCATCGGCCCAGCGCCGCACGAAAAGCTCGAAGGGCGGGCCAACTCGCTGGAGGAGGCGAGCGCCGTCCTCAACAACCCGACCTTCCTCAAGCTCAGGGCGAAGCTCCAAGACTACGTCGTCCACTACGAAAGCCAAATACTGAAGCTCAAGGTTGTAAGGATTATCGGCCGGGCGGCTGTGACCTACGAGTACCTCTGACCCCTCCGGAGAGCCGATGAGCCTTTTCCTGGGGGGATGCGGCTGACCCATGACACGAGCGTTGATTATCCTTTCATGCCTCGCCTTCCTGCTTGTGCCCTGGGGAGCCTTAGCCGCCCCGGCTGGCGGCGCCAGCGGCGAAGGGGGGCGCCAGGGCCAGACCCTGACAGCTCTCTCCACAACCGCCCACGAAGGAGAACACACCGCGCCCCATGGGGCCGAGCATGGCGAGGTCGCCCACCACAAGCTCGACATCGTAGTGCCCATATGGAGCGTCGCCCCTTTCGTGGGGCTCTTGCTCTGCATCGCCCTCATCCCACTCATCAGCGGCACCTGGTGGCACCATCACTTCACCAAGGTGAGCCTGGCCTTCTTCGCACCCATGGTCATCTACGACCTGTTTCTCTACGCACCGGCTCTGGGGCACACGGCCATCGAGTACATAAGCTTCATCGCCCTGGTCGGAAGCCTATACGTCGTCTCCGGCGGTATTTACATTCGCGGCTCCATTCAGGGAAAACCCCTGACCAACACCGTCATCATGGCCATCGGGTCTCTGCTCGCCTCGTTCATCGGCACCACGGGTGCGGCCCTCACCTTGATCAGGCCCCTACTTCGGGCCAACGAGCGGCGCGACAAAAAGGTCCACACCATCATATTCTTCACCTTCTTGGTGGCCAACATCGGCGGCAGCTTGACCCCGCTCGGCGACCCGCCCCTCTTTCTGGGCTTCCTCCAGGGGGTGGACTTCTTCTGGACCTTCCAGCTTACGCCACACTGGGCCTTCGCCGTCCTCGTTTTGCTTGCCATCTACTTCGTTTGGGATACCGTCGTCTACCGCCGGGAGGAGCCTCAGCCCGAGCCTGATGGGGTGAAAGAACCCTTGGGCATAGAGGGCAAGATCAACTTTCTGTTTCTCCTCGGCATCCTCTGCTTCGTACTCTTATACAAGAGCGTCCGCCAGGCTTTTCCCAACTTCCACTATGCCGGGGATATTTTCCAGGTCGGCGGCATGTTCGCAATGGCGGCCATAAGCCTCTGGATTACCCCGAAGCGCATACGAGAGGAGAACGGATTTACCTGGTTCCCTGTCAAGGAGGTGGCCATCCTCTTCGCTGCCATCTTCGCCGCCATGATGCCGACCCTCCTGCTGCTGCAGACCCGCGGAGCGGAGCTAGGGGTGACCAAGCCGTGGCAGTTCTTCTGGGTCACGGGCATCCTTTCAAGCTTTCTCGATAACGCGCCAACCTACCTAACCTTCCTCTCCCTAGCCAAGGCTCTGCCGGCGGGGAGCGACTTCGTGCCCTTGTTGGACGGAAGCGCCGTCAACGCGTCCATCCTCAAAGGTATCTCCGTGGGGGCAGTCTTCATGGGGGCCAACTCTTATATCGGCAACGCCCCCAACTTCATGGTGAAGTCGGTCGCCGAGGAGGCCGGTGTAAAGATGCCCTCTTTCTTCGGCTACATGGCCTACTCGACTGTCATTCTCTTCCCCTTATTCTTCGTGGTCACCTGGATTTTCTTTTAGTCGGAGCTTAAGCCGGGTCCGGGTGCCTATTTCTGCCCGTTCGGGCTCTCATTTTCCCATTGACCTTCGTATTATTTTCGCCTATTATTAGATGGCCGACCAAGAAGGAGGTGCGACGATGTCAATGCTCACCCGCCGCCAGCGGGAGATTCTCGACTTCATCACAGACTTCCGCTCTGCCCACGGCTACGCCCCCAGCATAGAGGAAATCGGCCGCGCCTTCGGGCTCTCCTCGCCCGCCACGGTGCACAAGCACCTAACCAACCTCGAGGCCAAGGGGCTCATCCGACGCTACGCCCACCGGAGCCGGGCCATCGAGGTACTTGAGGAGCTGACACCAAGGATCGAGGCGGTGGAGGTGCCCCTCGTGGGCCTCATCGCCGCAGGCGAACCGCTTGAGGCCGTCGAAGTGGCCGAGACCATCGCCGTGCCGCCCGACCTTATCGGCCGGGGCCGAACCTTTGTGCTCCGCGTCCGGGGGAGCTCCATGATGGACGAGCACATCCTCGACGGCGACTACGTCATCGTCGAGGAGCGGAGCGAGGCCCGCGACGGCGAGGTGGTGGTGGCCCTGCTGGAGGGCGAGGAGGCGACCCTGAAGCGGCTCTTCCACGAAATCGACCACATCCGCCTACAGCCTGCCAATCCCGCGATGGCGCCCATACGGGTCCGGGCCGAGGACCTCCAGATTCAGGGCGTTGTTATCGGAGTCTTGCGGAAGTACCGTTAGCTCACAGCACCTCGCTCGCAGGGACGATGGAGGGACTCCCCTGAAGCGCCATCCCCGCACCATCCTCCACGTCGATATGGACGCCTTCTTCGTATCCGTGGAGGAGCTTTACGACCGAAGTCTTGCAGGCCGCCCCGTTATCGTAGGCGGAGCGCCAAATGGCCGAGGGGTAGTGGCCGCCGCAAGCTACGAGGCCCGCCGCTTCGGGATACACTCGGCCATGCCCATCTCCCGTGCCCGGCGCCTATGCCCACATGCCGTCTTCCTTCGGGGAAACTTCAAGCGTTACCGCGAGGCTTCCCGAACGGTCTTTCGCTGTTTCGAGCGTTACACGCCCGAAGTCGAGCCCCTGGGGCTCGACGAAGCCTACCTCGACCTCACCGGCTGCGAGCGGCTCTTCGGCCACCCAATGTCTGTCGCCTCCCGGCTGCAAGGCGAGATTCTTAAGGAGGCTGGCCTTCCCTGCTCCATTGGCGTGGCCCCGGGCCGCCTGATGGCCAAGGTGGCCTCGGGGCTCGCCAAGCCCCAGGGAATCTTGCGGATTATCCCCGGAGAGGAGGCGGCATTCTTATCACCTCTGCCGCTCGCACGGCTGCCCGGAGTGGGGCCGGCCACGGTAGCATCGCTCCGTGGGCTCGGACTCAAGACCGTCGGCGACCTCGCCGCCCTCGACCGGTCGGTCCTGGAGCGGAAATTCGGCCCTGCGGTCGCCTCAAGGCTTTGGCGGTGTGCCCGTGGGCTCGACCCTCCTTCGGACGTCTCTCCTAACCCAGATGGGCAAAAATCGATCGGACGGGAGCGGACTTTCGACGAGGACATCCTCAACCGCGATCTGATCGAGGCGACCCTCTCAGCCCTCGCTCAAAGGGCGGCCACCTCCATGAGGGCTCTTGGCCTGGAGGCGCGAACCGTAGTAGTCAAGCTCCGCTACAGCGACTTCTCCACGGCGACCCGTCGCACCACTTTGCCAGAGGCCACCGGCGATGAAGCCCGCATCGAGGCCGAGGCGGTAGGTCTCCTTCGGTCCCTCGACGTGCGCCGCCTGCGGGTTAGGCTCGTGGGGGTGACGCTCACGGGCCTCGGCCCAGCCCGCCGCCAGTTCGACCTCCTCGACCCAGGACCAGCGCGGCGCTGGGCGCTATCGGAGAGCCTCGACCGCCTTAGGGCACGCTACGGGAACGCCTCCGTCGTCTCCGGCCGGGCCATCTCCCTCATGGCCCCCCGTCCACCGGCTGATCCGATTAGCGGGGCTGACGGCGACGAGTGGCTGGGCCGCCTCCTCAGTAAGGAGCCCTCCGGGTTCTCCCCGCCGGGGGGTGACTAGATTGCTAGCGGGGGGCGTCGCCCCTTGGCGAGAGAGAAGGAACTGTATTAGCCCACATCCCCTCCCCTTGCCTTCGGCCCGGTGGACCTCTATAGTTGATGAGGGCGAAGGTTTGCTGATGGAGGCATAAGGTTTAAGCGATGACCGACGAGACGAAGATCAAACTTACGGCGCTATCTCACGGCGGCGGGTGAGCCTGCAAGCTCGGACCCGACGAGCTGATGCAGGTCCTGCGTCACCTACCGCCAATCACCGACCCCGCCGTTCTCGTGGGCACGGCGAAAGCCGACGACGCCGCCGTCTACCGGCTCGACGACGGCCAGGCCCTGGTGCAGTCGCTCGACTTCTTTACACCCATCGTCGACGACCCCTACGACTTCGGCCAGATTGCCGCCGCCAACTCCCTGAGCGACATCTACGCCATGGGGGCCCGTCCCCTCTTGGCGCTCAACATCGTCGCCTTCCCCCGCACCGACCTGCCACTGGAGATCCTCTCGACCATTCTACGAGGCGGGGCGGACAAGGCCGCCGAGGCGGGCATCCCCATCGTTGGAGGCCATACCATTGACGACAACGAACCCAAGTACGGGCTCGTGGTCACGGGCCTCATCGACCCGGCCAGGGTGGTCACCAACGCCGGGCTCAGGCCGGGCGACCTCCTAGTCCTCACCAAGCCCATCGGCACGGGCATAATCGGCTCCGCCATCAAGGCCGACAAAGCCCCGCCCGAGGTGGTCGAGCGGATGGTCCAGGTGGCCACAGCCCTCAACAGGGGGGCGAGCGAAGCTATGGTGGAGGAGGGGGTATCGGCCGCGACCGACGTGACCGGCTTC
>JADFOP010000026.1 GCA_022562795.1 Nitrospinota bacterium | reverse complement strand
CCCCGAGGCAGACCTCCTCATTCTGACGGGTGGCTCCTCGGTGGGCGAGCGGGACCTGCTGGCCGAGGTCTTCAGTGAGGTGGGCTCACTCCTCTTCCAAGGGATTGCGGTCAAGCCCGGAAAACCGACCCTGATGGCCCGCAGGAAAGGGAGCCGCCAGCTTTTGGTCGGGATGCCCGGCTACCCGACCTCCTGCCTCACCAACGCCTACCTCCTCCTGGACCCCCTGGTGGCCCGTATCGGCCACCGTCCGGCCCCTAGGCTCCAGACCCTCGAGCTCCCCCTGGCCCGGGCCGTGTCGGGCGGCCTGGGCCGACTCCAGATTCTGACGGTCGCCGTAGTCGGAGGTCAAGCCCACCCGGTATTTAAGACTTCCGGGGCTATCACCAGCATGAGCGAGGCCGACGGCTACATCGAGATTCCCGCCGACTCCCCTGGCCTGGAGGCCGACACCCCCGTCCTGGTAAAACTCTTCTGAGGGTGGGGGGCCGCCCCTTCTTCTGAAATCTCTAATGCTAGAGGCTGCGGGCCACGAATGAAAACCGCCATACGGTTTGATCGGAACGAGTGGTCGGGGGCGTTCGGCGACATCGGAACCGATCTACCGCTCATTACCGGCATGATTCTCGTCTCAGGTATTGATGCGGCGAGCGTTCTTATCGTCTTCGGCATTATGCAGATTCTCACCGCACGGCTTTACGGCATTCCAATGCCCGTCCAACCACTGAAAGCTGTTGCGGCAATCGTCATCGCTGAACGCCTGACTGGTTCGGTTATTTATGGAGCTGGGCTGGCCATAGGGTTCACCATGCTTCTCTTGACGGTGACTGGACTCATTGACTGGCTCGGGAGAGTGATACCGAAAGCGGTGATCAGAGGAATCCAGTTTGGGCTCGGAGCCAAATTGGCTCTCCTCGCGTTGACAAATTTCGTCCAGGCCGAGGGTGCAACGGGCTACGTCCTGGCAGCGATTGCTTTTGTCATGGTGATTGGGCTCCTAGGTAACCGAAAATACCCCCCGGCCCTGTTTGTGATAATGCTTGGATTGTTGTACTCCTTCTTATTCAAAACCCCCGCGAGCGTTTTAGAGCCAAGTTTTCGATTTGCCCTCCCGCAATTACATGCGCCGAGTATCCGAGACATCATTTTGGGATTTTTCGTGTTAGCCCTGCCACAAATTCCGCTTTCTCTGGGGAACTCAATCTATGCAACCAAGCAGATTGCGAATGACCTGTTCCCTGAAAAAGAAATCACGGTGCGTAAAATTGGCCTGACCTATTCATTGATGAACATCGTTGCTCCATTTCTGGGCGGAGTCCCTGTGTGTCACGGCTCAGGTGGTATGGCGGGCCATTATGCTTTCGGAGGCCGAACGGGAGGCTCCGTTGTTATTTACGGCTCCATGTATCTATTGTTGGGGCTTTTCTTTAGTGGCAGTTTTAATGGGATCATCACGATCTTTCCCCTTCCCATTTTGGGGGTTATCTTATTTTTTGAAGGATTGACGCTGATGAGGTTGATAGAAGACATCGTCCATCCAAGGGCTGACCTCGCAATCGCTTTGTTGGTAGGGTTGATAGCGGTTGGGCTGCCGTATGGGTTTCTCATCGGGATGATTGTCGGGACGCTATTGGCTTTCGTCTCGGAGCGGTATCAAATTGGCTTCAGCCGCTCTCAGAACAAAAATGGAGAGAAATAAATTAGCTTTGAACATTACCTCACCACCTACGTGGTATATGTGAGGCTGGAAGCAGCGATGTCCAGGAGGTGATACTTTACCCCGCCTCCATGAGCACCCTCGCAATCGGAGCTTTATAGGGCCTCCTCGCTACCTTCGCCCCCAGGGGCGGTCGTTTTGAGAATCTCCGGCTCGCTCATGCGGTGGCGGGACGCGAGCTGGTGGATTAGCTCCGTGGCCTCGGCGTGTCCGCGCTCCACCAGTCCGAAGAGCGCAGCGAAATCGCCGATAAGCTTCTCCCTGACGTGCGGCGCATCCAGGCAGGCGTTGCAGATTTCGACGGAGCCCGTCTCTCCGAAGGCCACCCGCTGGAGGTGGCCCGCCAGACCGCACGCCGGGCAGGCCTCCCCGGTCGCCTTGCCGGGCAACTGTTCGAGGATTTCCAGGGCCGCCCGGCGGGTGAGGTCAAGCATGGCGAAGGTCGCCCCTGACCAGAGCAGCCTAGGGATGTCGCCGAGAAGCTCCTGTAACCTGGCCATAAAGAGCCGGTTGACGGCGTGCCAGTTGCGCCCCATCCCACCCTCGAAGGCGGACGTGTATTCAGCGTAGTGGGCGTTGAGCTCCTCATCGGCTCCCGGGGGGAGGTCCTTCAGGGCCCGGGCGTGGAGGTGGTCTAGGAAGGGGCGCCAGTCCGAAAGAAACTCCTGGCAGTGGATGGTCGAGAGAAAGCAGATGTAAAAGATGAGCTCTTTCCTGAGGGCATCCTCGCCAACTTCAAGCGCCGGCCGCTCCATCCCTGCGGTCCATTCGGCGGCGGGCTCTACTATCATCGAGCGGACCTCAGGCAAGAGCTTCTCGTACGCCACCCATAGCGCCTCGGCGCATGCTTCCTCGGGACTTGGACTCCTGCGACCGAGCCAGCGGCCCAACACTCCCACGAAAGCCCTCCGTCACTCTACCCGGTAGTCTTCGGGCCTCGGTGCGGGCCCCCGGTCTCTGGAGGGAAGGTCCTTCTTCGAGTCGGTAACCGGGTGGTGGGCCCTAATCTCCCCGATCGCAATCTTTGCGTCGTGCTCCCTGACCACCCGGGCCTGCTCGGCCCGAACCTCCTCAACCGCCTCATGATCCTCCAGGGCCTCAAGACACGGGATCTGATCATCCAACAGGGCCCACTTGGCCATGAGGTCGTATTTTTCTTGGGCGTCCAGCTCATCAACCTTATCTTGAAGAACCTTCAGGGCACCTTCCGGATCGCCCGCCTCCAAGATCTTTTTCGCCCGCTCTCGAACCTCCACCATAGGTGACATGGACCGCTCTCCTCACGCTGATGCTTCGGCGCCCTCGATGAACACCTTGGCGTCCACCACCAGGGTGCCCTCTTCATAAACCACGAGGGGGTTGATGTCGATGGAGGCGATGGCCGGGTGGGCCTCCACGAGCTCAGAAAGGCCAAGAATCCTCCCGACCAGGGCCTCCACGTCGCGGGGCGGCGCTCCCCTGTAGCTGGCGAGCAGCGGCGCGCCCTTGATCTCGGTGAGCATCCGCCGGGCCTCGGCCTCTGCAACGGGCACGAGTCTAAAAGTGATGTCCTCGAGGAGCTCGACCCACACTCCCCCGAGACCGAACATCACCGCCGGGCCGAACTGCTCGTCCCGCGTCATGCCGAGGATGACCTCAAGACCCGGCTTGGCCATGGGGACGACCAGGAGGTCGGCCTCGGCCGCTTCGGGCAGGGCCTGGCCCACCCTGCTGAGAATCCGCTCGAAGGCTGACGCAACGTCCTCCGGACCGTCGAGGCCCAACACCACTCCTCCCACGTCGCTCTTGTGGAGGACGGTGGGCGAGGAGAGCTTGAGCGCCACCGGATAGCCGAGCTCGGAGGCGGCCTCGACCGCTTCGCCGAATGAGCTGACCACCCGCCAAGCCGGAGTGGTGAAGCCGTAGGCGCTCAAAAGCTCGTAGGCCTCGGCCTCGGTCAGGTGGCGGGGAGCTTTCGCGGCGGTCTCAACCAGCTCATGCATCGGTGGCTCCTCGACCTTCTCCTTTGCGTTACGCCCCCTACCGGCCGGGAGGCTATTTATAAAGCTGGGCCAGCGCCTTGATGCCCCGCTCTGGGGTAGGGAAGACGGGAACTCCCATGGCGTGGATCTTTTCCCGCTCGGCCCGCTCTATCTCGGCCCCGCCGAGGAATATGACGAGGTCTCCCCTCGCAGGGTCAACGGCCGTGTGGGCCTCATCTATGGGGTCTCCGAAGATGAGTCCCAGGACGTCGAAGTGCTCGGCGGCCTTCTCGGCCACTTCGGAGTATATCTTCGCGGTGGCGTCGCCTGTTAAGTCAAAGGGGTTTCCGACGACGAAGTGCTCAGGCAGCTCCTTCCGCAAGCCCGCGTAAAGCTCCTCCGGCAGGTGAGGCACCTCGAGGCCGCATTCCACAGCCGCGTCGGTGGCGATGATGGCCGCCCCTCCAGAGGAGGTGAGAAAGAGGATGCGTCGCCCCTTGGGGGTCTTCATGTAGGCAAGGGCCTTAGCGTAGTCGTAGAGCTCCTCGAGGGTGTCGGCCCGGTAGATGCCGTACTGGCGGAAGACGGCCTCGTAGATTTCATCCCGGCCGGCCAGGCTCTTGGTGTGGCTCTCGGCGGCCACGCGCCCCCGCTCGGTCCGCCCAGCCTTTAGGATGACAAGCGGCTTCTCGCACGCCTCAACGGCCGCGATGAACTTCCGGCCGTCTTTTACACCCTCCAGGTAGATGGCAATGGCCCGTGTGTGCTCGTCCTGAGCGAAGTAGGCGATGAGGTCGCTCTCGTCCACGTCGCAGCGGTTTCCCATGGAGACGAAGCATGAGACCCCGAGCCCCTCGAGCTGGGCCCAGTCCATCAGCGCCGCACCCACGGTGCCGCTTTGGCTGACCAGCGCGATAGGCCCCCGGTTGGTGAGTAGGGGCCAGGAGGCGCAAAGCCCGTGGTATGGGTGGTTGATGCCCTGGCAGTTGGGGCCTACCACGGCCACTCCAGCCTTCTGGGCGGCCTCGACGAGTTCGGCCTCCAGGGCCTCTCCTGCCGGGCTGGCCTCCTTGAAGCCTCCCGTGATGACGATAGCCGCCCCGACGCCTCTTTCACCGCACTCGGAGATGACGCCCGGCACGAACCGGGCCGGAACGATGACGACGGCTAGGTCCACCGGGTCGGCCAGGGCGCTGATGGAGGCCGAGACCGGCCTACCCAGTATCTCCTCGGCCTTTGGGTTTACGGGGTGGACGGGCCCGGCAAATCCGGCATCAATGATGTTTTTCATAATTTCGTGTCCGAGCTTGGACGGGTCGGTGGAGGCCCCTACGACGGCCACGCTTTCTGGATGGAATAGCTTCCGCATCTGTTCGGGCGTTTTGAGGGCTGTCTCGGCCACGATTCTCCCCCGGAGTGTGGGTCGCGATGAATTGTGGGGATCAAAAAACGACGAAGGTCTCCTCCATTCTACCCGGATTGCGAGCCAAGGCAAGGGAAAAAGAGACGGCGGGTAAAAGCAGCGATCGCGGACGTCCCCGGCCCAATGGAGATCCAGCATAGAGCCTTGCGCCCTCAAAGTCACCGTGCTATTATTGCGCCCTTTGTATCTCCTGCGACCCACCTTTGGAGGAGGAGACCGTGGCCAGGGTATGCGCTATATGCAGCAAGGGCCCTCAATTCGGGCATAACATCAGCCACTCCCACCGGGTCACCAACCGCCGCTTCAACCCCAATCTTCAGAAGATGCGCATCCAGCAGGAGGGCAAGGTCCGCAGGGTCTACGTTTGCACCCGATGCCTGAGGTCTGGCCGAGTCCAAAAAGTCTTCAGGGGGGCTGCTAAAGGTATGGGGTGAGGCTCAGCGGCCGGAGTGTCCGGAAGGCCGCCCAGGCCGTGCTGAATCCTTGATCCGGTGGACGTTGAGCACCGTCTTAATCTTTCCAATCTCTCCCATCACCTTCTCCAAGTGCTTGAGGTCCATAATATTTATGGCGAAATGGATCTGTGCCCGCTCGTCCCCAGAGGTATGTACATTACACTCGGAGATGTTGACTTCGCAGTCGGCAATGGCATTGACGACCTTGGCAAGCACCCCTGTCTGGTCGACCGTCTCTACCAGAATTCGCACCGCGAAAGGCTTCTTCTTCTTCACGTCCCAATGGACATCGATTCTCCGGTCCAGGTCCACCTCGATGGAGGCCAAGCTAGGGCAGTCGGCAGTGTGGATTGATACCCCTCGCCCACGGGTGACATAGCCGATAATCTCGTCGCCGGGAACGGGATTGCAGCACTTGGCGAAGTGGAGCAAGATGTCCTCGACACCCTTGACCTTGACTCCCTCGGCCTCCTTTGATGCCTTGGGGGGTGCTCCTCGGGCGGCTTCCTCCTTCTGGGTCCTTAGGGCCTCGGCCTTCTCTTTGGGCAACAGCTTCATGGCCACTTGGTGGAGCGAAACCTTCCCGTATCCGATTTGTACCATCAAGTCTTCGATCCGTTGACAGCCGAAGCGTTTGGCCGCCTCTAAAAGCTCTGGGCTCTTAATGACGGCCGCAGGGTCCAGGTCAAACTTGGCGAGCTCTTTGTGGAAAATCTCCTCACCGAGGCTCAGAGCCCGCTTTTTCTGCTCTGTTTTGACGAAGGCGCGAATTTTCTCCCGGGCCCGGGCGGTCTTGACGAACTTCAGCCAATCGCGGCTCGGTTGATGACGGGCGTCGGTGATAATTTCCACTATGTCGCCGTTCTTCAGAGGGGTTTTGAGGGCCACCATCTTGCCGTTGACCTTGGCCCCCAGGCAGTGGTCGCCCACCTCGGAGTGTACGGAATAGGCGAAGTCCACAGGGGTGGCTCCCCGGGGCAGGGCCCTGACGTCTCCCTTAGGGGTGAAGACGTACACTTCGTCGGGGAAGAGGTCCACACGGACGGTTTCCAGAAACTCCCGGGGGTCTTTAAGCTCCTGCTGCCACTCCAGAAGCTGCCGAAGCCAGAGGAACTGTTGCTCGTCTCTGGCCTCGCCCTCCTTGCCTTCCTTGTAGCGCCAGTGGGCGGCGATGCCCTCCTCCGCGGTGCGGTGCATCTCTTCGGTGCGAATCTGGAACTCCATGGGCTCGCCCCTGGGACCAATGACGGTGGTATGTAGAGACTGGTACATATTGCTTTTGGGCATGGCGATGTAATCCTTGAATCGCCCGGGAACGGGCTTCCACATAGAGTGAGCAATGCCCAGGATGGAATAGCATTGACGGATCGAATCGGTGATGATGCGGAGGGCCGAGATGTCATAGACTTCCTCGAACGGAATGTTCTGTTTCATCATCTTGGCGTAGATGCTGTATAGGTGCTTGGAGCGGCCTTCAACGTGGCCCGGCAAACCCGCTTCGGCCAAGGCCTTGGCGACGAGCTCCCGTAGCTCGATGAGGGCCGCTTCTTGCTCGGCCTGGGAATTCTGGATGCGCGCCTGGAGGTCGGCGTAGGCCTCCGGATGGAGGTGGGCTAAGGCTCGGTCTTCAAGCTCCATCTTCATCCAGTTGATCCCTAGCCGGTTGGCGATGGGCGCGTAGATATCCATGGTCTCCCTCGAGATGCGTACCCGCTTGAGCTCGGGAACGTATTCGAGGGTCCGCATATTATGTAGCCGGTCGGCCAGCTTGATGAGGACGACCCGGATGTCCTTCGCCATCGCGAGAATCATCTTGCGGAAGTTTTCCGCCTCTTTTTCTTCGGTGCTGGAGAAGGTCATCTTTGAAATTTTTGTCACGCCATCCACCAAGGCTTCGACCTCGGGGCCGAATAGCTCTTTGATGCGCTCCAGCGTGGTATGGGTATCCTCGACGGTGTCGTGGAGCAGGCCCACCGCCACTGTTACGGGGTCTTGCTTCAGCTGGGTCAGGATGTAGGCCACTTCCAGGGGGTGGAGGAGGTAGGGCTCTCCGGAGAGGCGGACCTGGCCTTTATGAACTTTTGCGGAGAAAATGTAAGCGCGATCAATGATATCGAGGTCGGCCTGGGGGTAGTAGGCTAGAACTGCGTCACGGCTGTCTTCGATGCGGACCACGACTGGACCTCATCTCGCCCTATGGGCGTGTTTTCATAGAAGAAGCCGGGACCATCGGCCTAGTCACGCCTGGGAGGGCGGATCTTCCGGTGGCCCAGACTCCTTAGGGGTGACGTCGATCTCGTCTGGTTCCCGGTAGGTCTTGCGAAAGTTCTTGATGCCCTTCGCCATACCCTGGCCAAGTGCCGGCAAACGAGTTGCGCCGAAGAGCAACAGACAGATGGCCAGGATAATAAGGAGCTCTGGCAGGCCCAGGCCAAACATTGGCTCTCTCCTTATCCGTTGGGGAGAAAAACCTCCCGGGGGCGTCTAAACACCTTAAAACTACTACCCTTATCCCAATTTCATGCTAACAAGGGGCCTTATAGGTGTCAAGGGTATTCGGCGCACGCATCTCCTAGTCCAACATGCCCCCGTGGAGATGAGGGGCATCTATGCCGGGCCCTAGGGGAGCTAATTCCTGGTGGGATAGGCGGGGAATAGTTCGGCGTTAACCTCCACCCGGCGGGTTTGGCGTAGCCGCTGGATCCAGGCAACGTAGAGGGTGTTGGCCTTCTCGAGGCGCATCCGCTTTTCGAGCTCCTTTCGTGCGGAGGCGAACCCTTCCTCCGTAACCCCTTTTGCACCGGTAACCGTCAGCACATAGGCACCTTCGGAGGAAGGAACGGCGGCGAAAGCGCCCGGCGGCAGGACGAAGGCAGCTCGGATGTAAGGAGCAGAGGCTTCCACGTTGGGAACCGGGCCCTGGCGTGTAAACCATCCCGTGGCGGTCTGAGTGGTGGAAAGCTTAAGCCGCTTAGCCGCCTGGGCAAGAGCGTCGACGCTGGTTACCGATTTGGCTAACGCCTCGGCCTCAGAGACAGCTCTCTTGTGTCCCGTGAATAATCGGTAGGCCCGCTCCACATCGGCTCTGATAGACTCTAAGGGCGGGACGTGCACATCCTCACGCCTTACCAGGGTGATGAGGTAGCTGTTGCGCTTCCCCTCGATGACATCGCTGACCTCGCCCTTCGCCAGCCTGAAGGCCACTGCCCGCAGGGCTTCTTCGTCGGGCCCAAGCTCGGGCGGCAATGGCTCGCCTCGTGCGAAGAGGCCGGTCATGGGCACCGAACGTCCTTCCTTGCCGGAGAGCGCAGCCACCCCCTGTTCTTTTGAGGCCCTAATGGCCTCCAGAGCGGCGTCGGCGGCGTCCTGGGCGAGGTAGCGGGTTTCCTCGGCAACGAGGATTTGGCGAATCTCGCTTTCGGCCTCCTCAAAGGCCCTAACAGAGGCGGGCTCTTTCTCCTCCACCTTAATCAGGTGATAGCCGAATGGGGTCTTAACGGGCCCCCCCACCTGGCCAACCTCTAGCGCAAAAGCCGCCTCATCAAAGGGCTTGACCATTTTGCCCCGTGTGAAGAAACCTAAATCTCCCCCTTGGGGGGCTGATGGTCCCTGGGAATGGGCCTTGGCGAGCTCAGCGAAGTCCTTCTTGCCGAGGGCTTCCCTCAGAAGGTCCTCGGCCCGAGCCTTGACTTCGGCCTCATCTTCGCTCGAGGCATTTGGTGAGAGCTTCAGCAAGATGTGGCGGGCACGCATCCTCTCCGGCTTTATGTACTCTTCGGCGTGGAGATCGTAGTACTCCTTGAGACGCACCTGGTCGAAGGCTACCTCCTTCTCGTACATCTCCGGTCGGAATACGAGGTAGCCCACTTGCCTACGTTCGGCTACTGTAAAGTCCTTGCGGTGGCCGAGATAATAAGTATCGAGCGCATCATACGTCGCGGTAGCCTCATCGGCGAAGTCTTCCCCCCTGAGGAGCAGAAAGGTCGTAGAGACCTGCTCGTTCTCGATACGATAGGCGTTCCGGGTCTCCGCCTCAGAGATGTGGACACCGTCTTTGAAGGCCTCCTGCACCTGCTCGACCATGAGGAGCTTGCGGATGGACTCCTCGTATTTGGCCGGGGTTATTCCACGGTTGCTGAGGAGGTTCAAATAGCGGTTACGATTAAAGTAGCCCCCCACTTGAAAGGCGGGGTGGCCTTCGATGTAGCGTACCACCTCGGAATCTGACGCCGAAAAGCCCTCCTGCCGGGCCAGAACCATTAACAATCTGTTCTCAATAAGACCTTCTAAGGCTTGGCGGGAGAGGTTAAGCCGCTGTATCATGGCCTCGTCCAGCTGGCCCTTGAAGAGTCTCCTGTAAGTATCCAGCCTTTGACGGTAGGCCCCTTGGTATTCGCCCAACGTAATTGGCAGGCCTTCCACAGTGGCAACGACATCTGTCTCGACCGCTTGATTGCCCCTGGAGAAGTACCCGGCCCCCCAGGAGATGAAGGTCAGTGCCACCCCGATGAGGATTATCCTGAAAAACAACGATTTAACGTTCTTTCGGATTTTGTAGAGCATGGCCGATAGAGTACCGGAGGGCTATCGCACAGCCCCCCGGTGGTGTGTGTGGACCTCTAGCATATCCGACAGGCATGGTAGGTGCAAGGCTTTTCATCTAAAAAATGCTTGCCCCCCATGTGGATAGGTGGTATAAAGTGGCCAACTATGTCTAAGAACTTCAACGGCTTGCTCCCATGTGAGGTATCTTCCTCCGCCTGTAGATTTGTCAGATAAGTGGAGCCCTCCGATGGTCTTTAACTCGCTTCTTGGCTTCTTCTCGAGCGATCTGGCAATCGACCTCGGGACGGCCACCACACTAGTCTATCTTAGAGACAAGGGGATCGTGCTGAGCGAGCCCTCAGTTGTGGCCATCCACAAGGAATCGAAGCAGGTCCTGGCCGTGGGTACCCAGGCCAAGCAGATGCTAGGCCGTACTCCAAGCAACATCGTCGCCATCCGCCCCATGAAGGACGGGGTCATAGCAAACTTCGAAATCACTGAGACGATGCTGCGCCACTTTATTCACAAAGTGCACAACCGCAAGACCCTCGTTAGGCCCCGCATCGTCGTGAGCGTGCCGAGTGATATCACCCAAGTGGAGAAACGCGCTGTTCGCGACAGCGCCGAGAGCGCCGGTGCCCGAGAGGTTCATCTCATCGAGGAGCCAATGGCGGCGGCCATCGGGGTGGGGCTTCCAATCGACGAGCCCAGCGGCAACATGATTCTCGACGTCGGCGGCGGCACCACCGAGATCGCCGTCATCTCCATGAGCGGCATCGTCTACAGCAAGGGGGTTCGGGTCGGCGGCGACGTCATGGACGAGTGTATCGTCAGCTACGTCAAACGTAAGTACAACCTGCTTGTCGGCGAGCGGACGGCCGAGGAGATTAAGATTCGCATAGGCTCGGCCTACCCCATGGAGGAGAAGCTCACCATGGAGGTCAAAGGGCGTGACCTGGTGGCAGGCATCCCCAAGACACTCGTCATCAGCGATGACGAGATTCGTGAGGCCCTCTCTGAGCCCATCGGGACCATCATAGAGACCGTCCGATTAGCCTTGGAGCGCACCCCCCCCGAGCTCGCAAGCGACATAGTGGATAAGGGCATTGTCCTGGCCGGCGGAGGGAGTCTCCTCCGGGGGCTCGATATCCTCCTGCGTGAACAGACCGGGCTTCCCGTCACTTTAGCCGAAGATCCCATAACCGCCGTGGTGCTGGGCACAGGAATGGTTCTCGAGTCGCCGGACCTTCTTAAAAGATTCGGTATTTAGGCCACCAACAAAGGGTCTTTCCGCACATGAAGAGACGACTGGGGAAATGGAAAACGAGCATGTTGATTGGGGCCATTATTGTGTCTACCCTAACGATCATGACCCTCGATATACAGGGGACAATGGGCACCACGTGGGTGGAAAGCGTCGTTATCTCGGCCCTCGCCCCCTTTCAGAAGGCTGTGACCCGCGCTGCCCGACGAGGCCAACACCTCTGGCAGAGCTACATCGATCTCGTAGGGGTACGGGCTGAGAGCGAAATCCTTAAGCGGGAACTCCAGGCCCTGCGTACGGACAACAGCAGACTTCTTGAGAAAAACCTCCAATTTCACCGTCTAGAGAAGCTCCTGGCCGCCCGGCGGGGGGATCCTGCTCCAATGGTGATGGCCACCGTGGTGGGCCTCGACCCCACCACCTGGTCCAACGTGCTCATGGTAGACCGGGGCAGCAACGACGACTTGGCAAAGCAGATGATCGTCGTTAGTGCTGACGGCTTGGTGGGCCACATCGTACAGACAAGCCCGGGGGTGAGCAAGGTCTTGCTCTTGACCGATTTCCGTCACGCTGTGGACGCCCTCATCCAACGTACGAGGGACCGGGGCGTGGTGGTGGGCAGGGGCCGCTCGAGCTGTTTAATGAAGTACATCCCCCTGGAGGCAGATATCAAGATAGGTGACCTAGTCATCTCCTCCGGGGTGGGTGGACTCTACCCCAAGGGTTTGGTCATTGGGACCATCACACGGGTGACGAAAGGCAGCCGGGGCCTCCACCAAGAAGCCATAGTCAAGCCTAGCACCGATTTGGATCGCCTCGAAGAGGTCTTCATCACCGCTAAGCGATAGCCGTGTCTGCCGTATTTCTAATCAACTTATTTCTCATCTCCTTCCTATTCCAATCAACCCTCATGCAATACGCCACCTTTGGGGGAGTGCGCCCCGACCTCATCCTCTTGTTGGCCTGCCTGGTGGGACTCTTCTTCGGACGTCAAAGGGGGCTCATGCTCGGTGCACTAGCGGGCCTCATCCAAGATTGCCTCTCCGGGGGCATCTTTGGTCTCAATACTCTGAGCAAGTCTTTGATAGGATTTGCCACCGGCGTTCTCCAGCGCCACGTAGGTTTCCACTACCGTCTACTCCAAGCGCTTTTGGTTGCCCTCTTGACCGTCTTCGACGCCCTCCTGACCTTTGGTGTCGCGCGGCTCTTCCACGGCGGGGAGTCGTCTCTATTGCGCCCTACGGGGGCTCTTGTGGCCTACCAGATCGTCTACAACGGCCTTGTGGCTGTTCCATACTTCGCCGTGCTGAGCCGGGTGGCCCGGCGCTACCTGCCCACAAGGGGGTTTACAGACCTGCCCGCCGCCCCGCCCGGCCTTCGCAGACTTCTCGAGCGCAAAACCTACCGACGGCCATAAGGACGGGAGGTCCTTGAATGCCCATACGTGCCGATTCATCGCCCCAGGCCTCCGGCTTTCGGTTTCGCCTGCTCTGTTTCCTCGCCTTCGTGGTTATAATTTTCGCTGCTCTGGTGGTACGGTTGGCCCACATCCAGATTATGCACGGCTCCTACTACCGCTCGCTCTCTGAGAACAACCGTATCCGCGTACAGCCGATGGGTGCTCCCCGCGGCAAAATTTACGATAGGAACGGAGGGCTCCTTGCAGAGAACCGACCCGCTTTTAACCTGATGGTGGTACGTGAGGATGCCGGGGACTTTGAGAAGACGCTCCAGCGTATCTCCCAGCTGGTGGTAGTGGATAAAGCGGCGGTGAAGCGCAGGATGAAGGGGGTGCCTCCATTTCGCCCGGTCCTTATAAGCCGCGACATCCCGCGTGATGCACTGGCCTACGTCGTCGAGCACAGGATCAACCTGCCGGGGTTGCGCATTGTAGTCGAACCTCTTCGGAAGAACGAGCATGGGGAGCTAGCCGCCCATCTGCTAGGCTATCTGGGGGAGATCAACGAAAGCCAACTGGCGGCCTCCCGAGGGAAGGGCTACCAAGTGGGCGACCTGGTAGGCCAGTACGGCCTGGAGCGCCAGTACGAATCCATACTGCGAGGTCGTGCAGGTATCCGCCAAGTGGAGGTTGACGCCTTTGGACGGGAGCTACTTCAGCTCGAAGGGCAGACGCCAAAGCCTGGCTCCGACCTCTTGCTGACCATTGATCTGGAGCTCCAGCAGTTGGCCGAAGGCCTGATGGGCGACCACAACGGGGTCATCGTAGCGATGGACCCCCGCAATGGTGATGTCCTGGCATTCGTCTCTCGGCCCGCTTTCGACCCCAACCTCTTCGCCAGTGGCATATCTGGGAAGGCGTGGGAGAAGCTGACCAATAATCCCGATCACCCGCTGCAGAACCGAGCCATTCAAAGCCAATATCCTCCCGGGAGCATCTTTAAGATTGTTGTGGCCGCCGCTGGTTTGGAAGCGGGAGTCGTTACACCAAAAGATACGATTAATTGCACGGGACAATATGAATTCGGCGACCGCATCTTTCGTGATTGGAAGCCCGAGGGCCATGGAAAGGTGGACTTGCACAAGGCTCTCGTTGAGAGCTGCGACGTCTATTTCTACCAGCTAGGTCAGGCTCTCGGCATTGACCGGTTGGAGGCATATGCCCGGGGCTTCGGTCTTGGGGCACCGACGGGAATCGGGCTGGGGCACGAAAAGGCCGGGTTGGTGCCGAGCCGGGGCTGGAAGCTGGATACCAAAGGAGAACCATGGCAGCCTGGGGAGACCCTCGGGGTGGCTATAGGCCAGGGCTTCAACCTGGTTACACCGATGCAAATGGCCGTCTTGGTGAGCGCTATTGCTAATGGCGGCACACTACTGAAGCCTCACCTCGTCCGGGAGGTGCGTCGCCCCTCCGGGGAGGTTTCTGCGAGAGCCGACCGAGAAGCCGCGGCAACCCTACCTATCAGCCCCAGAACGTTGCAGCTTATCCGTGAGGCCCTCCGAGGCGTGATCAATGAGCCGATGGGCACCGGAGCTAGGGCCCGCCTGGAGGGGGTTGTTGTGGCAGGCAAGACCGGCACGGCTCAGGTCATCCAGCGCCGTATTAACCAGGACAACGATAAGACTCAGCGGAAGCTGCCCAAGCACCTTCGAGACCACGCCTGGTTTGTGGCCTTCGCCCCTTTCGAGGAGCCCTCTATCGCCCTTGTTGTTTTCATCGAGAATGCCGGAATTGGAGGCGCCCACTTCGCCACCTTCGCCAGAGAGCTCATTCGAGCACACCTGGATATTCGTGACGAGAGGTTGGTCAGCGAGAAAGGGAGATAAGCTGTGGACGTTGGTTCTCGAAGGTGGCTCCGCTCCCTCGATTGGGGCCTTTTGGCATTAACCCTCTTGTTGGCCGCATCAGGTGTGGTCCTTATCTACAGCGCCACCCATGCGAAGGCTTCTCCTCATCTTCAGGCCAGCTACATAAAACAGCTCTGGTGGCTTCTCGTCGGGCTGGTGGGGCTGGTGGTGACCCTGATGGTGGACTACCGTCTCATCGCCCGCTACTCGTACGTTCTCTACGGAATTTGCCTGGCGGCCCTCGTCTACGTCCTTTTCTTCGGACCCGTGGTGGCTGGCGCCAAACGATGGCTGGTAATCGGTCCGTTTCGTTGTCAGCCCTCGGAGTTCATGAAGGTGGCCCTTGTCTTAGCCCTGGCCAGGTATACCGCCGATGTCCGTCGAGAGAAGGCCCTGAGGCTTCGCCACCTGATTGTACCCGCCCTACTCGTCGCGTTGCCTATTATCCTCATAGCTAAGGAGCCTGATCTAGGCACAGCCACCATGCTTGGGCTCGTGGCCGGCGGCATGGTCCTCGTCTCGGGCGTGGAGAGGCGGGCTATCCTCGTCGTCGCGGCAGCTTTGCTGGCCGCGATGCCTTTCGGCTGGACCATGCTGAAGGACTACCAAAAGAGCCGCCTCCTGACATTGCTAGATCCCACCGGCGACCCATTGGGGGCTGGCTACCACGTCATCCAGTCAAAGATTGCAATCGGGTCGGGGGGCGTGCTTGGCAAGGGGCTGATGCAGGGTACCCAGGGCCGCCTCAACTTTCTGCCGGCCCAGCACACGGACTTTATCTTCAGCGTGGCTGCCGAGGAGGTAGGTTTCGTCGGCGCGGCCTGCCTCCTGTTGCTCTTCCTCGGCTTCCTCCTCAAGGGCATTGAAGTGGCCTTCCAGGCCAAGGACCGCTTCGGAGCAATGACGGCGGTTGGGCTCACCTGGATGCTCACGCTCTACGTAACCTTCAACATCGGAATGACGGTGGGCCTCTTGCCGGTGGTAGGAATCCCCCTGCCGCTTTTGAGCTACGGAGGCTCCTCCCTCGTCACCACCATGTTGGCCGTCGGCTTGCTCCTGAACATTAAGCTCCGTAAATTCGCCTACTAAACAGCCAGCCTTGACACAAGCCGGGCCCTGGTCTATTGATAGAAAGGCCAATTAAGGGACCAACTGGTCATCTGTTCACCCCCGGACAGGTGTTCGATCCACCGCGGGGAGGTGAGTTCATGAACCCCTACGATTCCCTCTTGCCCTTTGTCCGCCGGCCCTCCCGCTATCTCGGCTGCGAGCTCAACGTCGTCCGCAAAGACCTCCGCGACGTCGATACCACTGTCGCCCTCGTCTTCCCTGATAAGTACGAGGTGGGAATGAGCCACCTCGGCCTGCGGATTCTATACGAAATCCTCAACCGCGAGCCCCGGGTCGCCTGCGAGAGGGTCTTCTGCCCAGACACCGACTACGAGGCGCTCCTGCGACGCCGAAAGCTCCCCCTGGCCAGCCTGGAGAGCAAGAAGCCGCTTGGCTCCTTTGATATCGTCGGCTTCTCGCTCCAGTACGAGCTCTCCTACACCAACGTCTTGAACGCCCTTGAGCTGGGCGGTATCCCCCTGCTGAGCGTCGAGCGGAGGTCCCAGGACCCCCTGATCATCGCCGGGGGGCCGTGTGCCACGAACCCCGAGCCTATCGCCGACTTCATCGACGCCATCGTGGTGGGCGACGGTGAGGATATCGTCCTGGAGATTCTCTCTGTCTACCAACGCTGGAAGGCCTCTGGCTCCGATCGCGACGCCCTACTGGAGGCTCTGGGTGAACTCAAAGGAATTTACGTCCCAGCCTTCTACGAGCCGACATACAACCAAAACGGAACCATCGGGGAGGTCATACCCCTCAAAAAGGGCGTGGGGCCGGTCGTCAAGCGGGATGTCATGAACCTTGAAAAGGCAGTCTTTCCCACCCGGCCGATCGTCCCATTCGCCAGTATCGTCCACGATCGAATATCCCTCGAGACAGGCCGGGGCTGTATATGGAAGTGCAGGTTCTGCCAAGCGGGCTCCATCGACTGGCCTGTCCGGGAGCGTTCCATATCGACATTGGTTCAACAGGCTGCCGAGAGCCTGGCCGCTAGCGGCTACGACGAGCTAAGCCTGGCCAACCTCTCCATAGGAGATTACTCAGACCTCCACGGACTTGTCTTCGCCTTCATGGACCGGTTTGCAGCCGAGAAAGTCTCTTTGAGCCTCCCCTCGCTGAGGCCCGCCACCCTGTCGCCAGCTCTCATAAACGAGATTCAGAGGGTCCGCAAGACCGGGTTCACAATCGTTCCAGAGGCCGGCAGCCAACGCCTCAGGCGCCTCATCCGCAAGGTCCCAACCAACAAGGACATTTTCAAATCCGTCGAGGATATTATAGGAGCGGGCTGGGAGAAGCTGAAGCTCTACTTTATGATCGGCCTGCCTACTGAGACCGAGGAAGACCTGCAGGAGATGACGGACCTCTGCCAGGAGATACTCCGTCGGGCACGGGCCCTCGGCCGCGTCAAGCAGATTGGAATCTCGGCAAGCCCCTTTGTACCGAAGCCGGCTACGCCCTACCAGTGGTGTGGGCAGGACCCGATAGAGACCATCCGCGAGAAACAGGCCTTTCTCGCCAGCCGTCTTAGAAACCGGGCCTTTCGCCTCGGGCGTCAGGACCCAGAGATGAGTTTTCTAGAGGCCGTTTTCTCGCGTGGCGACCGACGGCTCGGGCCCGTGATTCAAGAAGCCCACCGGAGGGGGTGCACGTTCGACGGCTGGGGCGAGCATTTCTCCTTCACAAGCTGGCTTGAGGCGTTCGAGGCCGTGGGGCTAGACCCGGCCTGGTACGCGAACCGGGTCATCCCTCTGGATGAGACTCTGCCCTGGGCCCACATCCATATGGGCTACCAGGCTCAGTTCCTGAAGCAAGAGTACCGCCACACGGTAGGGGCTCCTCTCCTCGAGCCCGGTGAAGAGCGGGCCGAGACGCCCAAGGTCGATATACAAAGAGTGAAGGAACGGATACCCGACCGTCCCCCGGCGAAGCGGGAGCAACCTCCGCTTTCGGTCCAGCGCCTCAGGGTTAGATTCGCCAAAGAGGGTCTCCTTCGGCACCTCTCCCACTTGGAGCTGGCCCGGGCCATCAAGCGGGCGGTCAAGAGGGCGGAGCTCCCAGTCGCTTACTCCCAGGGCTTCAACCCTAAGCCTAAGGTCTCCTTCGGGCCGGCCATGCCTGTTGGTGTGGCGAGCCAGTGGGAGATTTTCGACCTTGAGCTCATAAAGCTCGTCAAGCCCTCCCATGTGCTAGAGCGTCTTCGGGCCGTCCTTCCCGAGGGGCTCCGGGTAATTGAGGTGGCCGATATACCGCTCAAGGCCCCTCGGCCCGACGAATCCGTTGCCTCCCAGACCTTCCAGGTCGCAGGCCGGGCGGCGGCGTTTCTGCCGCCTGATGGCGTGCCAGCCCACAAAGCCCACCGGCGGCGCTTCGATGACTTTCTCGCACAGGAGGCAATCCCATTTATCAGGCACAAGGGACGTAGAGCTCAGGAGATAAACCTGCGAGCCTTCATTAGAGAGGCCCGTGTGGTGGACGCTGAGGACGACTGGCTCATGGTCGAGCTCGATATGCCCTTTAGCAGGGCGGGTAGCGCAAGACCCCATGAGGTCATGGAGACGTGCTACGGGCTCGAAGGCGAAGAGCTAGCGGGCTTAGAGGTCGAGAAGGTGGCTGTTGCCTGGCGAGAAAGCAAGGAGCTTGGCTGACAATGAAGATCGTTGTGAACGCCGACGAGCACGAAACCCGCATCGCCCTTCTGGAAAAGGATGCGGTAACGGAGTTCTACATCGAGCGCCACACTGAACTGGGAATCGCCGGGAACATTTACAAGGGAAGGGTTATTAAGGTGCTGCCCGGCATGCAAGCGGCCTTCGTCGATGTCGGCCTGGATAAGGCGGGTTTCCTCTATGTGGCGGATGTGGATGTCGAAGAGGTACATGACGGATACGAGTCGCTCTTCCCTCCGGAGGCCGAGGAGGACGTCCCCATTGAACGGGCGCTGGCGGTCGAGGCTCACGAACGCGCCATGCCGTCCTACCCCCCCATAGAGGACCTTCTCCAGGAAGGGCAGGACCTCCTCGTCCAGGCCACCAAAGACCCGATAGGGAGCAAAGGCGCCAGACTTACGACCTTCATAACACTTCCAGGGCGCCACCTCGTCTTCATGCCACACTCGACCAATATAGGGGTATCGAGGCGCATCGAGGATGAGGCCGAGCGCGAGCGGTTGCGCGACCTCGTCGAGGCCTTGAGGAGGCCGGATGAGGGCTATATCGTCCGGACAGTTGGGGCCGGGTTGGACCCGGCCGCATTTAGGGCCGACATGATTTTCCTAAAGAAGCTCTGGGGGATAATTAAGGAACGCTTTAAGGCGGCGCAGGCCCCCTCCCTCATCCACCATGACTTAAGCCTATTGCTCCGCATAACCAGAGACCTCTTCACCGACGAGGTCGATAGCCTCATCATCGACAGCCCTGAAGAGTACCACGATGCCGTGGAATTCGTCCGCACCTTCCTGCCCCACCTTGAGAGCCGATTGAGCCTCTACGAGGGGGCCGAGCCCGTCTTCGACCACTACGGCATCGAGATGGAGGTGAGCCGCGCTCTGGGCCGGCGTGTCTGGTTGAAAAGCGGAGGTTACATCGTCATCGACCACACGGAGGCGCTAGTCGTTATCGATATCAACACGGGCAAGTTCGTCGGCAAGCGCAATCCCGAAGAGACTATTCTGAAAACCAACCTCGAGGCGGTCAAGGAGATCGCCTACCAGCTTAGGCTTCGTAACATCGGAGGCATCATCATCATCGACTTCATAGACATGGAGCAGGAGGAGAGCCGCCAGCGGGTTCTCGCCGCCCTCGAGCAGGCCCTCAAAGCTGACCGCTCTCGAACCCATATCATGGGGATGAGCGAGCTGGGATTGGTTCAGATGACTCGCAAGCGGACCCGCGAGAGCCTCGCTCACACCCTATGCGAGCCTTGCAGCTACTGCGAGGGAAAAGGGCTCATTAAGAGCGCAAACACCGTTTGCTACGAGATTTTTCGAGGAATCGACCGCTTGGCCGCCCAGCCCTTTTCTGGGCGCAAACTCATCGTCACAGCACACCCCAAGGTTGCCGAACTCCTCTTCAACGAGGAGGCGGATTCCATCGAGCACTTGGAAAAGACATTGGGCAAGCGAATCGTTATCCAGGTAGACTCAAGCGTGCACCAAGAGCAGTTCGACCTGGTGACAGACTGAGGCCTGACTCTCAGCCCACCGAGCCCATACTCCTCTGGATTTGCCCCGGTGGGGAGCGTTGCCCTAAAGTAACTTAGGCCGTTTGGGAGTAACTCCCATCGGCCTTAAATATTCCAGTTAGTGGTTTTAAAGCTAGTGTTACCCGCCAGCAGCGGCGGCGCAGAATTCCTCGTAGTCGATAAACTCAGTAATTGTGGGGTTTTCCCCGCAGACGGGGCAGCCGAGGTCGCGCCGCAACTTGAACTCGCGGAAGGAGGTGGTGAGGGCGTCGTAGGTGATGAGACGGCCGACCAAGCTATCGCCCTCGCCTATGATGAACTTTATGGTCTCAACGGCCTGGAGCAGTCCGACGACACCCGGCAGCACGCCCAGCACGCCAGCGTCGGCGCACGACGGGGCGAGGTCCGGCGGGGTGGGATTCGGGGAGAGGCACCGGTAGCACGGGCCTTGGTATGGATTAAAAAGGGTCACTTGCCCCTCAAAGCGAAAGACTGAGCCGTGAACGTTGGGCTTGTCCGTCCACACACATGCGTCGTTGATGAGGTACCTCGTAGGAAAGTTATCGGAGCCGTCTACGATGATGTCATAGGGCTCTATAATCTCCATTACGTTGGCGCTGGAGAGTTTCTCCTGATACGTGTTAACCTCGATTGAGGGGTTTATGGCGTGGAGAGCCGCCTTGGCGGACTCTGTCTTCGGGGTGCCAAGGGACGAGGTGTGATGGAGAATCTGGCGCTGAAGGTTGCTCAGGTCCACCACGTCGTTGTCGACGATGCCGATGGTCCCCACCCCGGCCGCTGCCAAGTAGATCGCCGAGGGGCAACCCAAGCCACCAGCTCCTACGAGCAACACTTTGCTATCAAGAAGCTTGATCTGACCTTTAATGCCCACCTCTGGGATACGAATCTGGCGGCTGTAGCGCTCCATTTCCGTATCGGTGAGGGTCCGAGGTGTGGTAAAGGAGTAGTCTAGCTCCCGCCATCGGGTGAAGCCACCGGACATGCTCATCACGTTCGTGTAGCCCATATCTTGCAAAGTCTTGGTGGCCATGGCGCTTCGGACCCCGCCGCCGCAATATACGACCAATGGCTTGTCCTTCTCAGGAAGGGCGCTCTCCGTCCGGATCTCGAGGAACCCTCGAGGGATGAAGTGGGCCTCGGGGAGGTGGCCCTCCTCCCACTCACTTTGCTCCCGCACATCGAGGAGAGCCCACGGTTCACCCGCCTCAAGCCGCTCTTGAACCTCCTCGGGCGTAATCTCTTTGATCTCGCCCTTGATCTGCTGGATGAGTTGTGAAAAAGAAACGCCACTCATGAGCCCGCCTCCTTCTCAAGCGGAGTTGTCGTCTCCCGTGTTAAATACCAACTTTTCGCCCCGGTTGTAAAACCCCCGGAGGAGTTGCGAGCCTACAGGGGTGGAATGTGCTCGAAGGCGGCGTAGGAGGTCAACGCCTCCCAATTATAACCCGAATCAGTAAAAAATCAAATGTACCAGTGGTCCTCTCAGCCCCGATAGGCGGCCCAACTGGTGGGAGTCTCCCAAAGGCGTACCTCTACGACGGGAAAGCCTTGGCGGGCCGCCTCTTCGTATATCAGCCGGGCAATCGCCTCAGCCGTCGGGTTCTCGTCCAGCAGGTAGAGTGGATCGCCATGCTCCTGAAGGGTTGAGACCAACGGGTCGTCCCGGTGCAGAATCATCTTGTGGTCCAGATGCTCGTCGATCCAGGCCTGGACGACCTGCTTGATGATGGTGAAATCGTAGACCATCCCCCGTTCATCGAGCTTCTCGGAGGCAAGCGCGATTTCCACCAAACCGTTGTGGCCGTGGAGCCACCGACATTTGCCGTCGTAGTTGAGAAGACGGTGTCCGTAACAAAAATGGATCTGCTTGGTTACTGTGTACACTCTAGCCCCAGACGGCCCGGCCCCCGTCCACCGTGATGACGGCGCCGGTCATGAAGTCGGTCCCTTCGCAGAGGAAGACCACCGCATTGGCGATGTCGGCGGGGCTGCCCGTGCGCTGAAGGGGGGTCTTGCGCATAATTTCCTCTTTCTCGGCCTCCGAAAGGTCCTCTGGCAGCATTACCGGCCCAGGGTTGATGCAGTTTACCCGCACTTCGGGCGCGAGGGCTTTAGCCAACCCCTTGGTCATGGCAACTACCCCGGCCTTAGAGATGCAGTAAGGCAGGTAGCCTGTATAGGGCCGCTCCGCGGCCCAGTCCCCGATGTTGATAATTGTGCCCCCGACGGCCGCCTTCATGGCCAGCCCAACCTTCTGGGCCAGAAAGAAGGGGCCTTTGAGGTTGGTATTAATGAGAGTGTCCCACTGGAGGTCGGTCACCTCGCCCAGGGGCGAGGGGAAGAAGACCGAGGCGTTATTGACCAGAATGTCCAGGCGCCCAAAGCGCTTCAGCACCTCTGAGGCCAAGGCCTCCACCTCCTTGACCTGACTGAGGTCGGCTTGGAACGATTCGGCTTCCACTCCCAGGACCCGAAAGAGCTTCACCGCATCCTCGGCTTCGGTTTTTGACGTTCTGTAGTGGACGGCCTGATGAACCCCCCGATCCGCCAGGGCGTTGGCCACCGCTCGACCGATCCGCTTTGCGCTGCCGGTCACCAGCGCCACTTTCTCTTGCAATGTCATGGGGCCTCCTTCGGCCTAATCATAGGACGGGCTCTGTGGAGGCGTCAAGCGCCGCGCTGCTTGACATCCTCCGGGCCTGTTCGTACGATGAGTTTCTACCTGGTCAGGGGGTGAGGCGGACATGGAACCTATGGAGAGGGAGCCCGTTCGTGTGGTCGCTCTGGCGAGCGGGGGGGTTGAGAGCGCGGTGCTCCTCAAGGAGCTCCTCGCCGAGGGCCACACCGTCATTCCCTGCTACGTCAAGGCGGATCTACCCGACCCAACCCAGTATGCGGCCCCGCCGGATTAAGGAGCGTACGGCGTGACGCAATCTGTTAAGGGCTACAGTAACGAGACTCATTATCACCGCAGAGGCGTTGAACGAGCGGCTTGACGACCCTGGCCTCGTCCTCATCGATACCCGGCCCTTGGAGGACTATCAAGCCGGCCATTTGCCTGGAGCATGCCACGTTGACCTCTTCCGGCTGCGACTCGTTGAATCGAGCGATGCGGCCCTGGCAACATTCCACCAGACCATGGAGCGCACCCTGGCCGACGCTGGTGTCACACCAGCCTCCACCGTCATCTTCTATGAGGACACCTCGGGCATGAGGGCCCCCCGGGGGGTCTTTCTCCTGGAGTACTTCGGCTCCGGGAACGGAGCGATGCTCGATGGGGGCATGCAATCCTGGCAGGCGGCTGGCGGGTCCCTCACGGTGGAGGTCCCACAGCCCACGACGGGGTCCTTCACCGCCCGTCCCCGGGAGGGTCTTATCGCCACCTGCGACGACATTCTCCAAAGTCTCGGGCGCAACGATATCCTATTGCTCGACGCCCGGCGCCCGGCGGAGCACTCGGGAGAGGAGGTTCGGGCAGACCGAGGAGGCCACATCCCTCAAGCCGTCAACGTCGAATGGACGCGGAATCTCGATTCTTCCGGAGCCTTCAAGTCGGCCGACGAATTAAAGGCCCTATACGCGGACCGGGGCGTTGCGCCTGAGAAGGAAATCATCACCTACTGCCAGGGGGGCTACCGCTCCTCGAACGCCTGGCTGGCTCTTAAGCTGATCGGCTACCCTCGGGTGCGCAACTACCTGGCGAGCTGGGCCGAATGGGGCGGCCGGGCCGACACGCCCATCTCCTGCCCCGTCTCCTTTTAATGCAGCCGGAGCCTGACTCCCGTATTGCTTGGCTAGCCCACGCCTACACCTGCCTAGGGCTTATCTGCGCCGGCCTCATCTTGTCGGCCGGTGCCCGAGGCGACGCCCGGGGAGCCTTCTTCTGGATGTTCCTGGCCCTCTTTATCGATGCCACCGACGGGGCTCTGGCCCGAAGGTTGCGGGCCGCAGAGCGGCTGCCCCACTTCGACGGGGCGCAGCTCGACAACCTCGTCGACTACATCAACTATGCGCTCTGCCCGTCCTACCTCCTCTTCGCCTTGGGCCTGCTGCCCTCGGGCGCCCTCGCGCTGGGGGCGGTGCCGTTGGTTGCTAGCGCCTACGGTTTTTCGAGGAGCGACGCTAAGACGGCCGACGGCTTTTTCCGCGGTTTTCCATCATACTGGAATATAGTCGTCTTTTACGCCTGGTGCCTCCGGCTCTCGGCGGGCTGGATCGCCGGATGGCTGCTTCTGCTGGGTGCTCTTACCTTCGTTCCAATCCGCTACCCGACCCCCTTCAAGGCCCGGCCTCTACGTCACTTGACCGACCCCCTCTGCGTGGCCTGGGCGCTCTCTCTCATAGTCCTCTACTTTCAGCTCCCCGAGCCCTCCGGCTGGCTGGTCTGGGTCTCGCTCCTGTATCCCGCTTACTACGCCGCCGCCGCCCTCTGGCTCACCTATGCGGACCAGAGGGGGGTATAAGGCGCGGGACGGTAATTAGCTGGACAATCGCCGGGCCGTTTACCTATTATTAAGAGAGTCTTACAGGAGGAATGAGTGAGCGCCGCAAACTCCACCCCCCTAGGCCGAGTGAGATGATCGAGGCCATAGAAGTAGTCAAAACATTCGGGCCCTTCCGGGCCCTGGACACCATCACGCTCCTCTTGCCGGAGGGCCAATGGGGCGTCCTCTATGGACCCAACGGGGCGGGAAAGACCACCCTCATTAAGATTCTGGCCACCCTAATGCGCCCGACGGAGGGCACGGTCCGCATCATGGGTTTCGAGGCGACTAAGGAGCCGGATTCCATCAGGCGAAAGATCGGCCTCATCGGCCATCATACGCACCTCTATGAGGACCTGACGGCACGGGAGAACCTCGCCTTCACGACCGCCCTCTACGGTGTTAGCCACCGGTCCGAGCGCATTGAGAGGGCCCTAAAGCAGGTGGAGCTTACGGACTGGCGGGACGCCACTGTCCGCATTCTCTCCAACGGTATGAAAAAGCGTCTCGCCCTGGCCCGTGTCATGGTCATCGAGCCACGTCTTCTTCTTTTGGACGAGCCCTACGCGGGGCTCGACGCCCGCAGCCGGGAGCTTTTGACGAGCTACCTTGTATTTTTCAAAGAGGGAGGCGGGACGATTTTGCTCTCCACCCACCATCCCCAGGAGTTAGCCGCCGCGCCCGTCGACAGGCTATACGCCCTGGGTCGGGGCAGGCTCGAGCGGGATGAGGTCGTTAGCGACGTGGAGGATTGGGCCGGCACTCTGGAGCGAATCGTTACGGGGGGGTTATCGTCGTGACGGTCTTAGCCCAGTTCGCTGCGCTCACCACCAAGGACCTCCGTCTGGAGCTTCGGCGCAAGGAGAGCTTCATCACAGTGGCATTTTTCGCCATCTTAATCCTCATGGTCTTTACCTTCGCCCTGGGACCGACCGTGACTAGGCAAAAGGAGCTGGCGCCGGGCCTCATCTGGATTGCATTCATCTTCGCCAGCGTCTTGGCCGTCGGCAACGCATTCCATAAAGAGGAGGCCAACGCGACCCTCGAGGGGCTCTTGCTCGCCCCGGTGGACCGCGGTGTGATATATCTAAGTAAAGTGGCCGGGAATGTGGTCTTGATATTGGCGGTCCATACCATCCTGGTCCCTCTTTTTTTTGTCCTGTTCAATGTTGACCGCTGGGCGATACTTCCCTCGATGGCGGTGGTCCTGGTGCTGGCAACCGTCGGCTTCGCCGCGGTGGGGACCCTGCTGGCCGCCGTGACCCACGCCGTAAGGGCCCGTGAGGTTCTTGTGCCCCTTCTGCTTCTGCCCCTGGCGGTGCCGTTGATTCTGGGAGCCGTGCGCTCGACCGAGGTTCTTTTCATGGGGGCAGGCCTCGCCGAGGCTGCCCGCTGGGTCAAGCTGATGGTGGCGTTCGACGCCCTCTTCCTGGCAAGCGGATACCTCGCCTTCGAATACGTGGTGGAGCTCTAACCGATGATGCCTCATGATAAACCCATCTGCGGGTTGTCCCGCTTGACGGTCACTCGCATCTTCGGCCTGCTCGCCGCTGGCGGGCTTACCATTGGACTTGTCACCGCTTTGCTCATCGTTCCCTCCGATGCCATCCAGGGCGAGGTCCAACGCATCATGTACATCCACGTTCCCATGGCATGGAACACTTACCTTGCTTTTGCTGTGGTCTGCTTCTGCTCGATGGCCTACCTCTGGACCCGCAACTCCGCCTGGGACCGCCGGGCGGCCGCCAGCGCCGAAATCGGTGTCGTATTCACGGCCCTTACCATCTCTGCGGGAAGCATTTGGGGCAGGCCCACGTGGGGTACGTGGTGGACCTGGGACGCCAGGCTTACGACGACCGCCATTCTGCTCTTCATCTACATCGGTTACCTCGTGGTGCGACAGGTCGTAGAGGAGCCGGAACAACGCGCCCGCATTGCCGCCGTCATCGGCATCATAGGGTTTCTCGACGTCCCACTCATACGACTATCGGTCATGTGGTGGCGCACCCTCCACCAGCAGCCGACGGTATTTCGGCCCGGAGGGATGACCATCGACCGCTTCATGTTTTTTACCCTCTTGCTCAACCTGCTTGCATTCGGGTGCCTCTATCTCTACCTCATGCTCAAGCGGACGGAGCTGGAGGTGGTTCGGGAGTCTATTTTGGTCGAACAGGCCAGGAGAATTGCCCATGAGTAGATGGTTCTACATCGGGCTCGCCTACAGCCTGGCCGGGGGGGTGTTGGTAGGCTATCTTTCTTACGTTGTGGTTTCGCTTCGACGAAACCGCCGTCAACTGGAGACGCTGTTGGAGCGACCCCGCACCGCCCGAGACCCGCTGGAGGAGGCGGTATGAACCCCCGCCGAAGGCGCCTCTTCATAGCCTTGGCCGTAGTGGCGGTCACTCTAAGCTACCTCGCCTATACCGGCATGCAGGAGGCACTCGTCTATTTCGTGACCCCCAGCGAGCTCAAAGCCCGTGGGCCAAATTCCCGTGGTAGCTATGTCCGCCTGGGAGGGCTCGTGGTGAAGGGCTCCATCCAGCGCGAGCCCGAGAAGCTGAAGATTATCTTCAGGCTCACAGACGGGGTGGATACCATCACCGTCTCCCACGTAGGCGTGGTGCCGGACCTCTTCGGCGAGGGTCGTGGGGCCGTAGTCGAGGGCGCCCTCACGCCCTCGGGCCTCTTCGAGGCCGAGCTAATCATGGCCAAGCATGCCGAAGAGTACAAGCCTCCCCACGGCGAGAGCCGTTTGACCGCCGAGGAGCTCTACCGGAGCATCATCGGAAAGGAGCCGCCCAGCGATGGCCGAAACCGGTAACTTCGCGCTCTGGCTAGCGGCTCTATGCGCCCTCTATGGGGCCGTTGTGTGCGCCTGGGGGGCCAGGGCGGAGAGGCCTCGCCTAATCTCCAGCGGTTACAACGCCGCTCTGGCCATGGGGGCGCTCGTGGTCGTGGCGAGCATCGCGCTATGGTACTCGCTTCTTACGAGCGACTTCAGGGTCGAGTACGTCGCCGCCGTCTCGAGCCTGGCCCAGCCGACGATGTATAAGTTCGCTTCCTTCTGGGGCTCGCTCGACGGAAGCATCCTGCTCTGGGAGCTTCTGCTTTGCATATTCACGGCGCTCGTCGTCGTCATCTACCGGAAGAGCCACGCCGACCTCACGCCCTACGCCGTAACGACCTTGCTCGTAAACAGTCTCTTCTTCCTCTCCGTCATGCTCTTGTTCGCCAACCCATTGGGGATTAGAACGCCGGCGCCGCCCGACGGCCAGGGCCTCAATCCAATTCTCCAAAGTCCCAGTATGGCCTACCACCCACCGAACCTCTATATGGGTTTCGTTGGCTTTGCGGTTCCCTACGCTTTCTGCATGGCCGCCCTCGTCAAGGGCAAGCTGACCGACAGATGGATTGTGACCACCCGCCGCTGGTCGCTCATCGCCTGGTACTTCCTCACGGTGGGCATCGTGCTAGGCGCCCAGTGGGCCTATGTGGAGCTCGGATGGGGCGGCTTCTGGGCCTGGGACCCGGTCGAGAACGCCTCCTTCATGCCGTGGCTGGCCGGCACCGCGTTGATTCACTCACTGGCGGTCACTGAGAAGCGCGGCTTGTTCAAGAGCTGGACATTACTCCTGGCGATATCGGCCTTTTCCCTGAGCCTGCTCGGCACTTTCCTCGTGCGGTCCGGCATTCTCATCTCGGTCCATGCCTTTGCGACCGATCCGGCGCGCGGTCTTTTTATTCTCATTTTCCTCGGCG